>JAGFJJ010000022.1 GCA_024102815.1 Phycisphaerae bacterium | reverse complement strand
CACGATGCTCCTCGAGCATGCCCACCAGCCGACCGCTCTCGTCCAGGACGGGCAGTTGATGAATGCGATGACGATCGAGCAAGGCGATGGCCCGGCCCAGACTCTCGTTACTGCGTACGGTAATGGGGGCCGGAGTCATGTAATCCGCGACGAACATCGCTTCGTGGAACTCCGCAGCGTCAAGGCCCGCTCCCGGCGATCGAATGCCCGTCGGCGGTTTATCGGGCCGGCCCAGAGCATAGCCGAGTATCCCGCACTGGCAACCCGGGCAAGGCGTTCTCGCCGGGCAAGCGGCGCGGTATACGAGTTCTATCGGGGGTTGCGTGCGGCGCGGACGCGTTCGGGAACACCAAGGGAGTCGGCCAGCGCGGAGAGCTTGAAGGGCTTCTCGAGGCGGCGCGTGATGTTGGGCAGTCGCGGCCCCTCGTCGTCCACGGTATCGGTGACGATTCGAACGGTCTTGATGCCAGGATTGCACCGGCGGGCATGCTGTTCGACATCATCGGCGGCATGTTCCGGAAGGTCGTCGGCCACGACGAGGGCGTCCACGATTGCCGTATCGAGGAGGGTGTGGGCCGTGACGGCACAGTCCGCTTCAAGAATGTCGAAGCAGTCATTGAGGTACTGCTGGACGGACCAGCGGGTGAGACGGTCCGGCTCGACGATGAGCAGCGTCTGGCGATGAGGGACCCCGTCCCCCGTGCGGCGCTCGGTCGGTTGTATCATGGCCCTGACCCCTGCGAAGCGGTACTTCGTGAGCCATTCAAGCACTTCGCGTGCCACGCGGCGGCGTTTCCTCGCTACAATTGTCCCGGGGCCGGTTCGAAGCAATCTCGAATTTCGGTTCGGCGCCCGGCAGTGGTCGTGATCTGTCGACCGGAAAGTCCGATCACTGGAGACGCATTTTGTTCAGCTGGGTCAAATGCCCCCGGCGATGGGGGATTCGCCGCAGCGACGGCGGGGTGGCGGCTTCGCCATGGGCGATGTAATCTGCGTTCTTGCAGTGAAGATTCGTGGATAAAGTGATGACGGACGAGCGTCTGAACCAGCTCTGCAGACTTATCAGGTTTGATCGATCGGATGCTTCAAGGCTGCAGGAGCTGAGCCCGGTGATGGCGTCGGCCATTCCCGCCGTCGTTGACCGCTTCTACGAGCACGTCCTCTCCAATCCTGAGGCCAGGGCCGTATTCACGCGCGGTTCGGCACAAATCGCGCGCCTGCGGGATTCCCTCACGGAATGGCTGAAAGAGCTTTTCACAGGCTCTTATGACGTCGAGCACTTCCGGCGTCAGACCCTCGTCGGGAAGGTTCATGTGCATGTGGCCCTACCGCAGCATTTGATGATTACGGCGATGGAGGTGATCCGGCAGGCGTTCGAGAATGCGACAGCCGACCTACGGCCGGACGAGCGACAGAAGGACATGCACAGCTTGAACAAGCTGTTAACGCTGGAGCTGTGCGTGATGCTGGAGAGCTACCGCGATACCTACGCGACTCGGATCAGGGAGGATGAGCATCTGCTTGTCGAGGAGCGACTGACGCGGGCGGAACACCTGGCGGAAATCGGGCAGATGGCGGCCTCGCTTGCCCACGAGATCAAGAATCCGCTGGCGGGTATCAGCGGGGCCATCGAAATTATTCAGGAGGGGATGGACGCGGACAATCCGCACCGGGAGATCATCGGAGAGATTCTGGAGCAGATCGCCCGGCTGGATGCCGCCGTGAAGGACCTGCTGCTCTACGCCCGCCCGAGCCAGCCCAAATCCAAGCCGTGCGAACTCGACGTCCTGCTGCGGCGGCTGTTGTCGGTGCTCCGATCCGAGCCGGCGCTGCAGGGCGTGCGGGTGGACGACTCCGGCGTTGCCGGCGGCACCATGCTCATGGCCGACGAAGGTCAGTTGGAGCAGTTGCTCATCAACCTGGTGATCAACGCCGCCCATGCGAGCTCCGGTCACGGAGTCATACGTATCAAGGCGGCGGCCGGGGACGATCACGTGCGCATGATCGTATCCGACGAGGGAAAGGGCATGGACGTGGATACGTGCCGACGGGCCTTCGAGCCGTTTTTCACGACCAAGGCGAAGGGAACGGGGCTCGGGTTGTCCATCTGCCGGCGCATCGTTGAAGGGCACGAGGGACGCATTACGATAGAGAGCGCGGTCGGAAAGGGGACTACCGTAACGGTCGTTCTCCCGCGGAATCTACCTGACGGAGCCGGGGCCGTGCTCTCGGCGCGAAAGACAACATGACTGTTCGCGTACTGATTGTCGAGGACGAGAAGCTCATCCGCTGGTCGCTCCGGCAGAAGCTGGAAGCGCGTGACTATGCCGTTGTGGATGTCGAAGATGGAGGTTCGGCGATCGCCGAGCTGGAGAAGGGGCCGTTTGACCTGATCCTGGTGGACTACAAGCTTCCGGACATGACCGGGCTGGACGTGCTCCGCAAGGTCCGGGAAACGGACCGGGACGTGGTGGTGATCATGATGACGGCGTTTTCGAGTATTGAGAGCGCCGTGGATGCCATGAAGCTCGGCGCGTACGACTACGTGACCAAGCCCTTTGATATGGAGCATCTGCTCCGCACGGTGGAAAAAGCCCTGGAGACGACCAAGCTGCGCCGGGAGGTGCGCGAGCTGCGCCGTCACCTGGAGCACGATTTCGGGTACCACCGCATCATCGGGCACCACGCCTGCATGCTGGAGTTGTTCGATATCATCGACCGCGTTGCCCGCAGCGGGGCGTCCACCGTGTTTCTGCGCGGCGAATCGGGTACGGGTAAGGACCTCATCGCGCGGGTGATCCATTACAATTCCGATCGGGCGCCCAAGCCGTTCATGAACATCACGTGCACGGCGCTTTCGGAGCCGCTGCTGGAGAGCGAGCTTTTCGGACACGAGAAGGGGGCATTCACGGATGCCCGTCAGACAAAGAAGGGCCTGTTCGAACTGTCCGACGGGGGCACCATTTTTCTCGACGAAGTGGGTGATATGCCTCCGGGGCTTCAGGCGAAGCTGCTGCGTTTTCTCGAGGACCGGACATTCCGTCGCGTGGGGGGGACGACCGAAATCTCCGTGGACGTGCGGGTGATCGCCGCCACGAATCGGGACATCGATCGAGCCATCGCGGAGGGCCACTTCCGCAGCGACCTGATGTTCCGCCTGAACGTGATTTCCATCCGGCTTCCTCCGCTCCGCGAGCGCGGCGAGGACGTGAAGCTGCTGACGCAGCATTTCGTGACCGAATTTGCGCAGGAGTTCAAGAAGCCCATCACGCGGGTTCACGATGCGGCGTATCGCAAGCTCATGGAGTACTCCTGGCCGGGCAACGTCCGCGAGATCCGCAACGTAATCGAGCGCGCCGTGCTGCTCTGCCGGGGCGACACGATCGGTCCGAATGATCTGGTGCTGGGCAGCGGGGAGGAACCGCTTCACGGTTCAGACGGGCTGTTCATGCTGCCGGCCGATGGAATCGACCTGCGTGAACTGGAAAACAGCCTCATCAAGCAGGCGCTGGCGCGGACATCCAACAACCAGACCAAGGCCGCCCGGCTGCTCAACCTCAGTCGGGATGCATTCCGCTATCGTCTGGAGAAGCTCGGTCTCCTGTGAGATTCGCCGGGGTGTGGTAGAAAGCCGCACTTTGCGCGGATCCGGCCGCTTCCGAATTCCATCCCATTAATCCGCCCGGAAGACCTCGTCTTGAGGAATGCGGGAACGGGATTTCCATCAATCTCCCTTATTCGCGGGTGAACTGGAATGGTTCTTGCCGCTGGTTTCTTTCGGCCTCACCGGAGACGGAGGCTGCGCATCGCTTCCGGCCGGCGGGCCGACCGGATGTCCCACGTTCGAAACAGGAATCTCAGGTAACCGAGGGCGCTGCGTCTTCGATACGCCGCCCGCACGGAAGAGGAAATACCAACATGCCACGTCCCATCATCACACTCGACGGCAACGAGGCGGCGGCCTCGGTAGCCCATCGACTCAGCGAAGTCATCGCCATCTATCCCATCACGCCGAGCTCGCCCATGGGGGAATGGGCCGACGAATGGAGCGCCATGGCCCGGCCGAACATCTGGGGCACGATCCCCAGCGTGACGGAGATGCAGAGCGAAGGCGGCGCGGCCGGGGCGGTCCACGGCGCGCTCCAAACGGGTTCGCTATGCACCACGTTTACGGCCTCGCAGGGCCTGCTGCTGATGATTCCCAACATGTTCAAGATCGCGGGCGAGCTCACGCCGGCGGTCTTCCATGTTTCGGCGCGGACGGTGGCCACGCATGCCTTGTCGATTTTCGGCGATCACAGTGACGTAATGGCGGCGCGCTCGACGGGATTTGCCATGCTGGCTTCGGGCGGCGTGCAGGAAGTCATGGATATCGCCGCTATCGCCCACGCGGCGACACTGAAGTCCCGTATTCCCTTCGTGCACTTCTTCGACGGATTCCGCACTTCCCACGAGGTGTTGAAAATCGAGGTGCTCGAGGACGACGATCTGCGGAAGATGATGGACGAGGAACTTCTGGCCGCCCATCGCTTGCGGGCGATGAATCCCGATCGGCCCGTGCTTCGCGGCACGGCACAGAATCCGGACGTGTTCTTCCAGGCGCGGGAAGCCGTGAATCCGCATTATCTGTATTGCCCGAAGCTCGTGCAGGAAGCCATGGATCGCTTCGGCAAGGTGGTGGGGAGGCATTATCACCTGTTTGACTACATCGGCGCGCCGGACGCGGAGCGCGTCGTGGTCATGATGGGTTCGGGCGCGGAGACGGCGCACGAAACGGTCGAGTACTTGACGGCGCGGGGTGAGAAGGTGGGACTCATCAAGGTGCGGTTGTACCGGCCTTTCTCCGGTCCCGATCTGATTGCGGCGCTTCCCACGTCGGCAAAGCGTATCGCCGTGCTGGATCGGACCAAGGAGCCGGGCGCCGCAGGCGAGCCGTTGTATCAGGACGTGATCACGGCACTCTCCGAGCATCACACCGAGGGCGGAAATCACTTCGCCGCGCCGCCGCGCGTGATCGGCGGGCGGTACGGGCTGTCGTCCAAGGAATTCACGCCGGCGATGTGCAAGGCGGTGTTCGACGAGCTGGGCCGGGAGAAGCCTAAGAACCACTTCACCGTGGGTATCGAAGACGACGTGACACAGACATCGCTTCCCGTCGATCTGAGCTTCATTACCGAAGATGACGATGCGGTCGGGGCGATGTTCTTCGGCCTGGGGGCGGACGGCACCGTCGGCGCCAACAAGAACTCCATCAAGATCATCGGCGAAGAAACGGAGAATCACGCCCAGGGGTACTTCGTCTACGACTCGAAGAAAGCCGGCTCGACGACGGTTTCGCACCTTCGCTTCGGCAAGAAGCCCATTCGCTCGACGTACCTGCTCCAGCGGCCGTCGTTCGTGGCCTGCCATCAGCAGAACCTCATCGAGAAGTTCGAGATGCTGGCCTCGGCCAAGCCCGGCGGGACGTTCCTGCTCAACACGCAGACGCCGAAGGACGACGTCTGGGACACGCTGCCGCGCGAGGTCCAGGAACAGCTCATCGCCAAGAAGATGAAGCTCTTTGTGATCGACGCGTATGCGGTTGCGGGCGAGACGGGCATGGGTCAGCGGATCAACACGATCATGCAGACCTGCTTCTTCGCCATCTCCGGCGTGCTGCCCCGCGACGAAGCCATCGCCAAGATCAAGGAAACCATCAAGAAAACCTACAGCCGAAAGGGCGAGGCGGTTGTCCGGAAGAACTACGAGGCGGTCGATCGCACGCTGGCCAATCTGCATGAGGTGAAGGTGCCGGACAAGGTGACGAGCCAGCGGCGGCGGCCGGGAGCGGTACCGTCGGAGGCGCCGGCGTTCGTTCAGGACGTGCTCGGGCGGATCATCGCCGGCGAGGGAGACCTGCTGCCGGTGAGCAAGCTGCCCATCGACGGTACGTTCCCCACGGACACGACGCGCTGGGAGAAGCGCAACATCGCCCTCGAGATCCCCATCTGGGATCCGGACACGTGCATCCAGTGCAACAAGTGTGCGCTGGTCTGCCCGCACGCGGCAATTCGCGCCAACGTGTACGAGGAAGCGCTGCTGAGCGGCGCCCCCGGCGCGTTCAAGTCCACGGCGGCGCGCGGCCCGGAATTTAAGGGGCTCCGCTACACGATCCAGGTTGCCCCGGAGGATTGCACCGGCTGCGGCCTGTGTGTCGAGGCGTGCCCCGCCAAGAACAAGAAGGAAGTCCGCCTGCGGGCCATCAACATGACCGACAAGCGCGAGGTGCTTGATGCCGAGCGGGAGAACTACAGCTTCTTCCTCGACCTGCCGGAGTACGATCGCACGAAACTCAAGACGAGAATGGTCAAGGATTCGCAGTTCCTGCTGCCACTGTTCGAGTATTCCGGTGCATGCGTGGGATGCGGTGAAACGCCCTACGTCAAGCTGCTGAGCCAATTGTTCGGCGACCGGGCGATCATCGGGAACGCGACGGGTTGCTCGTCGATCTACGGCGGCAACCTTCCGACCACGCCGTGGGCGAAGAACCGCGACGGACGCGGGCCCACGTGGTCCAACTCGCTGTTCGAGGACAATGCCGAATTCGGCTTGGGATTCCGTCTGTCGCTGGACAAGCAGCGGGAATATGCCTGCGAGTTGCTCCGCAAGCTGTCGGGGAAGATCGGGCAGACCTTGGCGGAGGAATTGATTCACGCCGATCAGGTGGACGAGGCCGGTATTGCGGCGCAGCGCGGGCGGGTCGCGGAACTCAGGAAGAAACTCGAAGGGTCAAAGGACGCCGACGCACAGCGTCTGCTGGGTCTGGTTGACGTTCTCAGCCGCCGGAGCGTGTGGATTCTCGGCGGGGACGGCTGGGCTTACGACATCGGCTACGGCGGGCTTGATCACGTTCTGGCTTCCGGGCGTGACGTGAACGTTCTCGTGCTGGATACGGAGGTCTATTCCAACACCGGCGGGCAGATGTCCAAGGCCACGCCGTTGGGGGCGATTGCCAAGTTCGCTTCGGGCGGCAAGGCGGCCAACAAGAAGGACCTCGGCATGCTGGCGATGGCCTACGGAAACGTGTACGTCGCCCAGGTGGCGATGGGGTCGAACGATAATCACACGGTCCGGGCGTTCGTCGAGGCGGAGAGTTACCCGGGTCCGTCGCTGATCATCGCGTATTCACACTGCATCGCCCACGGCATCAACATGCGCCACGGGCTCAAGCAGCAGAAGGCGGCGGTGGATTGCGGGCACTGGCCGCTGTATCGCTTCGATCCGCGCCGCAAGGAAGAAGGGCTGAATCCGCTCCAATTGGATTCGCGGGCGCCGAGCATTCCGCTGAAGGAGTACGTCAAGGCCGAGAACCGGTTCCGCCTGCTGCTCCAGACCGATCCTGACCGGGCGAATGAACTGCTGGCTGCGGCGGAACGGGCGGCGCGCGAGCGCTACGTGGAATACCAACGCCGGGCGGCACCGTACGCTCCCGCGGCGGGATCAGACAAACCTGCTCCGCAGGCCGAGCCGGCGGCAACGTGATCCGGGGAAACAAACCCCTGGAATAGCGACTGAACGAGGCATGACCTGCCGCGAAGGTAACGCGGAAGTACCAGGAAGGTGACACGCTCATGGATATGACGACGAACTATTTGGGGTTGCAACTGAAGAACCCGCTGGTGGCCAGTGCCTCGCCCATGTCGCGCGACCTGGGAACGGTGCGGAAGCTCGAGGACGCCGGAATTGCCGCGGTCGTGGTCTATTCGCTCTTCCAGGAGCAGATCGAGCACGAGCGCGACTGGCACACGCACTTCGAGGAATTCGGGGTGGAAAGCTACGCCGAGGCGACGACCTATCTGCCGAAGATTCCGCGGTTTCCGCGCGGCCCGGAACAATACTGCGATCACGTTCGAACTATCAAGGAGGCGGTGTCCATTCCGGTGATCGCCAGTCTCAACGGTAGCAGCATCGGTGGATGGACCGAATACGCGCAGAAGCTTGCCCAGGCCGGGGCGGACGCGCTGGAACTCAACCTCTATTACGTCGCGACCGATCCGCACGAGAGCGCCGGCGATGTCGAGCAACGGTACCTGGATGTGCTTAGTGCCGTGCGCAGCGCGGTTTCGATTCCCGTGGCGCTGAAGATCGGTCCGTATTTCACGTCGCTGGCGAACTTTGCCAAGCGCCTGGACGAAAATGGCGTGGACGGGCTGGTGCTCTTCAATCGGTTCTACCAGCCGGACATCGATCTGGAATCGCTCGAGATTGTGCCCGATCTGGTGCTGAGCTCGCCGCATGAGATGCGTCTGCCATTGCGGTGGATCGCGGTCCTCGATGCGGTGATCGACGCCAGCCTGGCGGCGACGACCGGCGTCTATACGTCCACCGACGCCCTCAAGCTGCTCATGGCCGGTGCTGACGTGACCATGCTCTGCGCGGCCTTGCTTCGACAGGGTCCGCGCGTGGTGACGGACATGCTCCGGGGGATGGAGTCGTGGATGGAAGAGCACGAGTACACGGGCGTTGGCCAATTGCAAGGGAGTATGAACCAGCGGGCATGTGAGGATCCGTCGGCGTTCGAGCGGGCCAATTACATGCATGCCCTTCAGAGTTACGCGTGATCCGGGTCGCCACGGTGCGCGTCATGTTGCGTTGGGCCGTTCCATTTCGGATCTAATCGAAGGAGGTGGCCGATGCCGCGCGAACGCGCTGCCGATCGGGCCGGTCTGTCCAAGCTCGTCGAGAAGCAGATGCGCAACTGGGAGTTGGCTCGCTCGCAGCGGCTGGCCATGCCGGAGACGACGCGTGACAGTGTCGAGGACTTCATCTGCATCTCCCGCCAGGTGGGCGCGGCCGGTCACGAAGTTGCCGGGCTGCTGGCTTCGCGGCTGAACTGGCCGCTTTTCGACAAGGAACTCCTCGATACGATGGCCGGGGATGACGCCATTCGCCGGCAGGTGTACGAGTCGATGGACGAACGGGACGTGCACTGGTTCGAGGAAATGCTGCGTTCGCTCTTGCAGAGCGAATTCGCCCGCAACGACTATTTCCGCAGGCTTAGCGAAACCGTGCTGAGCATCGCTCGCCAGGGATCGGCCATTTTCCTCGGCCGGGGCGTGGACCGTATTCTGCCGCAGGATCGGGGGCTCCGCGTGCGGCTGGTGGCGCCGCGGGAGTACCGCATCCAACGAATCGCGGGCTTGTGGCGCCTCCCTCCCGAACAGGCGGCGGTGGAAATCGATCGAGTCGAAGCGGACCGCGCCGAGTTTCTCAAGCGATACTTCCGCGCTGAAGTTGACGATCCTTCGCGCCACGATCTGGTCGTCAGCCTGGCGCGTTTCACGCCGGTTCAGGCGGTCGAGCTGATCCTCGGCGCCCGGCAGGTCGTGCAACGAAGCGTCGGAAGCTGATCTGCCCGCGCTCCGGCATGGATTTTCGGCGAGTCCCCCTACCCTTCCGCAAAGCGGCTCTTCCCGGGAGCGTCCGTTTCCCGTGCCGGAATCGGACATGGTTGGGTGCGAATCGGCCGGGGAGTGGAACGGGACTTGCAGGTTGACCCCCACGGGGCGACGCTGTCCCGGCGGGGCGCGTGCCGTGGCTGCGGGCCAACGGACGCCGATCCGCCGCGGCGATCCTGCGCAGCGGGCCGAGCCCTCGTGATGTCGCTCCAGCGCGACAGTTCAAGCTGAAACGCACGATCCAGGGAGACGCCATGATCGAGATGACCATCTACGGGCGAGGGGGTCAGGGCGGCGTCACGTTAGCCAAGCTGATCGCCACGGCTTTTTTCCTGCGCGGCAAGGATGTTCAGGCTTTTGGCGTTTACGCCGCAGAGCGATCCGGTGCTCCTCTCCAGGCTTTCGTGCGCATCGACGACAAGGAAATCACGAATCACAACCAGGTCCGCGAGCCCGACCACATTATTGTCCTCGATCGTACGCTCATCGCCCCGCGCGTATTGACGGGGCTCAAGCCGGATGGCTGGGTCATTCTCAACGCGCCGGAAACTCCCGAGTCTTTCAAAGAGTTCTTTTCCGGTCGGCATGTCGCCACGGTGGATGCCACGGCCATCGCCGTGGAAAACGGCCTGGGCACGCGTACCGTCCCTATCGTCAACACCACGCTGTTGGGCGCCGTGGCACCGTTGCTGGGTCTGACACTGGAGGATGTGGAAGCGGCATTGGCCGAGGTGCACTTTGGCGGCCCCAACGTGACTTCCGCGCGTCAGGCCTTTGAGGCCGTACGCAAGAAGAAGCTGTCGGGGAAAATCGTACAGGGTCCGAAGACGGCCGCGCCCGATCACATTGCCGGATTGCTGGACGAGGACCTCGGCGCGGTTCCGGCGATACACACCGGTCAGTGGGCAACGCGCCAGCCTCATCGGCGGACGCTGACCCCGCCGTGCAATCACGGCTGTCCGGCGGGCAACGATGTGCGCGGATTCGTCGAGGCCGTGGGGCGGGAGGATCCCACCGCGGCGCTGGCCATCCTGCTGGAGACGTCGCCGCTGCCCGGCGTGTGCGGGCGTGTTTGTCCGGCTCCGTGCACGCAGGCGTGCAACCGCAATGAATGGGACGAGTCGGTCAATATCCGCGACATCGAGCGCTACGCTTCGGATCACGGTCGCTGGCCGGAGCCGGTGGCACCTTCGCGTGACGAGCGCATTGCCGTGGTGGGCTCGGGTCCGGCGGGCCTTAGCGCGACATATCACCTGGCGAAGCTGGGCTATCCGGTGACACTCTTCGAGGCGGGAAATGAACTGGGCGGTGTACTTCGCACGGGTATTCCTGAGTATCGCCTGCCGCGCGATGTCTTGAGCCGGGAGATCAGCCACATCACCCGACACGGCGTTACGGTGAAGACCGGCAAGCGCATCCGGCGCGACGACCTGCTGCGACTATCTCACGAATTCGCGGCAATTTTTCTCGGCACGGGGTTGCAGGACTCGCGGGGGCTGAATCTCAGCGGAACCGTCGAGGGTGCTGTCGAACAAGGCATCGATTTTCTGGATCGCATTCGGCTCGGGCGGGAACGGCTCAATGATGAGCATGTCATCGTGGTCGGTGGCGGAAACACGGCGATCGATGCGGCGCGTTCGGCACGGCGCGTGGGCGCCAAAAGCGTGCAGATCGTCTATCGCCGTACGCGTTCCGAGATGCCCGCGATCCACGAGGAGATCGAGGAGGCGATCGAGGAGGGCATTGAGCTGCTCGAACTGGTCAATCCGCTGCGCCTGCATCGCGACGGCGGCACGATTCTGACCTGCCAGCGCATGCGGCTGGGCGAACCCGATGAATCCGGGCGGCCGCGACCCGTTCCCGAGACGACCGAGGACGCCATCTTCGATCTGCGTTGCGACCGGGTGATCCTCGCCTTGGGGCAGTCGGCCGATATTTCCATACTTCCGGAAGGTTCGGAAGTCCGCGAACAAGGAAAGCTGTTGGGTCTCAGCGGCGCGCCGATCTTCGCCGGTGGAGACTTCGCGACGAACGAAGGCACCGTTACGGCGGCGATCGGCAGCGGGCACAAGGCCGCGCTGCACATCCATCGCACGCTCAGCGGCGAGGACCTCTTCCCGCCGGAGACGGAACCGATGGCGTCGCCGGCCGACATCACCATGCACATCTTCGGGCACAAGCCGCGCGAGCGCGTGACCATCCTGCCTATGGAGGAGCGGCGCTCGACGTTCCACGAGGTTCGTCTGGGGCTGATCGATTCGCCGGACCATCGGACGGCGACGGCCGAGGCGCAGCGATGTTTCAGTTGCGGGGTGTGCAATTACTGCGACCGCTGCTCGAGCTACTGCCCCGAGGGCGTGCTGGTGCGCGACGGCGACGGGTACCGGTTCGATTACGGTTATTGCAAGGGCTGCGGCATCTGCGCGACCCAGTGTCCGCGCGGCGTGGTGTACATGTCCGAACTCTAGAGCGACGGGAGGACGATCGTGGGCAGGCAGCTCGTAACGGGAAATCACGCCGCGGGATTTACCCTCGCGGTGGCGGGCGAGGCAAATCGCAACGCCCGGGGGTGCGCGGCCGGCGCATATCCGATCACGCCGCAAACGGAAATTATCGAGTATTTGCGGGGCCGCAACTTCACCAAGGGGCGGATTGTTCCGGTCGAGTCGGAACACAGCGCGATGGCCGTGTGCATCGGGGCTTCGCTGGGCGGCGCGCGGGCGTTTACGGCGAGTTCGTCCAACGGTCTTGCGTACATGACGGAGAACGTGTTCGCGGCGGGATATTACCGCTTGCCCATCGTCATGATCGCGGTGAATCGAACACTGGGCCCGCCGTGGAACATCTGGGTCGATCAGGGAGACAGTCTTGCCTTGCGCGATGCGGCTTGGCTTCAGTTCTACACGGAATCGCACCAGGACCTGGTGGATACGATCCTGCTCGCGTTCCGCGTGGCCGAGGACGAGCGGATTCTTCTCCCGGCGATGGTGGCGATGGACGGATTCGTCACGTCGCACACGCAGATGGTCGTTGATCTGCCGGAGCAGGAGATGGTGGATCGCTACCTGCCGCCGTGTCGCGTGCCGCACAGGCTGCGCTCGGAGCATCCCAATACCGTGGGCGGGCTCACCTGGCCGACGGAAACCGAGCGGCACCGCATCGAGATCCAGCAGGCGATGGAGCGCGTGCCGGAAGTCCTCAAGGAGGCGATTGACGAGTTTGAGAAGGTCTTCGGGCGTTGGCCGCACGGAATGCTCTCGGCTGAACACACCGAGGACGCGGAGACGGTGCTGATCGCGTGCAATACGATGGCCCGTACCCTGCGGAATGTCATCTCGGAGCGCCGAGCCAAGGGCGAGAAGATCGGGATGATCAAGGCCAAAATGTTCCGGCCGTTCCCGCGCGAGGCATATCGCGAGGCGTTGCGCTCGGCGAAGCGCGTGGGTGTGCTGGATCGCAACCACTCACCGGGTTCAGGCGGTATCTTCTGGCAGGAAATCGAAACGGCGCTGCGCGACCGGAAGGACGTAATGGTTCAAGATTACCTCGTCGGGCTGGGTGGCGGCGACGTAACCCCCGACATTCTGCACGGTATCGCCGACGACCTGGTTTCGCGGAAGAAAGCGGAAGAGCCCATCTGGAAAGAGGTGGCGGCATGACTGAATCGGCTACGCTACCGGAAGGCACTCATTGCGATCACGTTCTCCGTCCGGGGAACACCAACTGCGCCGGCTGCGGGATGTCCGTCGGGCTCCAGTGGATGGACCAGGCGCTGCGCGAGGCGAACCCGATGCTCGTGATTCCCGCGTGCTGCGGGATTGTTACGGCCGGGGCGTTTCCGACCACGGCGTACGGTGTTCCCGTGGCGGCTTCGACATTTGCCAGTGCCGCGGCGGTGGCGACGGGCTTGGCCGCCGTTGCCGATCTGAATCAGGATCCAAACGTCGTGGCCTGCTGGACGGGTGACGGCGGCACGTACGACATCGGCATTGCGACGCTCTCGGCTGCGGCGGAACGGAACGAGAACATCATCTACTTCTGCTACGACAATGAGATTTACGGTAACACCGGAGGTCAGCGGAGCAGCGCAACGCCGGAGGGTGTTTCAACGTCTACGACACCGCGCGGCAAGACGGAAATCAAGAAGGACATGATGTCCATCATGGCCGCGCATCGCATTCCCTATGCGGCAACGCTGTCGCTGGCCCACCGCGAGGATTTCATGCGCAAGCTGGCCTACGCGCGTACCGTGAAGGGGTTCCGCTTCCTGCTGATTCTTTCCCCGTGCCCGACGGGCTGGAAGAGTGAGCCGGAGGAAAGCATCGATCTGATTTCGTACGCGGTGCGCAGCGGGCTGTTCCCGCTGTACGAGGTGTTTGACGGCATGCGTTACCGCGTCAATGCGGCGCCCGACGGCACGCCGGTCGAAGAGTACACGTCGCGGCAGCGGCGCTACACACGGGCGGAAATCGACCCCGATGTGCTTCGCAAGCGCATCGACGCGCACTGGAACTACTTGCACGGGCTGGCGAAATTGTTCCCGGCCGGGGGGGAAGAGGGAAAGCCCCGCTAGGCGCGACCAGCGAGGCATGACACCCGCGCAGGCAGGGGGCGCACCCCTCAAGAGCAGTGGCACGCGGCCTTCTATGAGCGCGTTCACGGGGGCGTGGATGTGGCCCATGTTCTCTTCGCGCGCACCAGAATCAGCCACGAAAGCACATTTCAGTTGAATCGCGTGCCGTTGGCATGCCGATTGCACACAAGTAATCAAAGTCCTTAACGGTTCATTTTCCCAGGGGGTACCCCCTGCGCATCGCACGCCCATCAGGAGGTCGGTCGGATGGAATCCGAGAAAGTCATGAATCGCTGGATCGTCGTCGTGGGCGCCATCTTGATTCAGCTCTGCCTGGGGGCCATCTACGCGTGGAGCGTGTTTACCAAGAAGATCACACTTGGACTGGATAACGGCGGTGAGTATGGTTTCAGTAACGGGCAAGCTGCCTGGGTATTCTCGGCGGGCTTGGCGACGTTTGCACTGGTGATGCTGTTTGCCGGTCGCTGGCAGGCAAGGGTCGGGCCGCGCCCGGTGGCGGCGGTCGGCGGCATTGTTCTCGGAATCGGCTACATCCTTGGGGGACTTCTTGGCAAGACGTTCTTGATGCAGTTCATCTGCGTTGGGATCATCGGCGGCGCCGGGATCGGGCTGGCGTACGTGGTTCCCATTGCCGTCGGCGTGAAGTGGTTTCCGGACAAGAAGGGCATGATCACTGGTTTGGCCGTGGCAGGCTTCGGCTTCGGGGCGACGATTTGGATCAAGTTGGCGGACAGTTGGTTTGGAGGGCTGCTGAACAACTTGGACCACAAATTCCTCGATCTGCCCGGCGTTCAAGCGGTGTTCGTAGTATACGGCGTTGCATTCCTCGTGTTGGTTTTGCTGGGCAGTATCGTGATGGTCAACCCGCCCGACGGGTGGAAGCCGGCCGGTTGGAATCCGGTGACGACGGGCAGTCGGGCGACGATTACGCGGGATCTCAGCACAATGGAAATGGTGGGCATGCCGCAGTACTGGGGCCTGTTGCTCATGTTTACCGGCTCCGCGCTGGCGGGACTGATGGTGATCTACTGCATCAGGCTGTTTGGGATCGACAGTCTGCAGGCCAGCGGTGCAGCCGCAACTGCGGCGCAGGCGGGGAAGGCCGCAGGCACGGCCATGGCGCTTTACGCGATTCTCAACGGACTGGGCCGGATCATCTGGGGGAGTGTCTCGGACCTGATGGGACGCCGGGCGGCGCTCTTCCTGATGTGCCTGCTGCAGGGCGTGATGATGCTGGTGTTCTTCTACGTGGGTGGAACGACGTGGGGGCTAACCATCGGGGCGTGCGTGATCGGATTCAATTTCGGCGGGAACTTCGCACTCTTCCCCGCGGCTACGGCTGACCACTTTGGGAATAAGACCGTGGGCCTGAATTACCCCTGGGTATTTCTGGCGTACGGCATAGCTGGAATCGCCGGGCCGCAGATCGCGGGCTATTTCAAGGACACCGCCGGGCAGGCCGGCGTGGACGCCTGGAGGACGCCGTTCATGATTGCAGGGATTGCCTGCCTGGTGGCGGCTGCACTGGCGCTGATTCTGCGTGCGCCGCGAGAGAAAGTCGCAGTAGAGCGTACGCCGGTTGGCCAGCCGCGGATTGCGTAGTACGACTCCTGCGTAATTGGATCGCGCGCGAGGACAGATGCCGAGTTAGGCTGTTTCGATCCCGGCGGCCTTCTCCAGCCCGTACTTGTGAATGGCCAGCTCGCGGATCTTGAACTTCTGCACTTTGCCCGTCACGGTCATGGGGAATTCTTCCACGACCATCCAGTAGCGGGGGATCTTGTAATGGGCGATCCTGCCCTTGCAGAGGGCACGGAACTCCTCGTCGGTCGGCAATTCCTGTCCGCTGTCGAGACGGAGCCTGACGCAGGCCAATAGTTCCTCGCCGAACTTCTCGTCAGGCACGCCGACGACGTGAGCGTCGCTGATGATCGGGAGTGTGTGCAGAAACTCCTCGATCTCGCGGGGGTAGAGGTTCTCGCCCCCGCGGATGACCATGTCCTTGATGCGCCCGGTGATCTTGACGTAACCCTCGTCGTTCATCGTGCCCAAGTCGCCCGAATGGAGCCAGCCTTGGCGATCGATCGTCTCGTCCGTGGCTTTGGGGTTGTTGTCGTACCCGGCCATGACGTTGTAGCCCCGGAAGCAGATTTCGCCCTGTCGCCCGCGTTGCGCGGTGGCGCCAGTCATCGGATCGACGATCTTGAGCTCCTGATGGGGCATGACCCGGCCGACCGTGCTGACACGCCGTTCGATGGGGTCGTCTGGGCGGGTGAGCGTGGTGACGGGCGAAGCTTCGGTCTGACCGTAGGCGATGAGGACCTCGCGCATGTGCATCCTGTCGACGACACGGCGCATAAGCTCGATGGGGCAGGGGGCCCCGGCCATGATGCCCGTCCGCAGGCAGGTCAGATCAAACGAGCTGAATTCCGGATGATCGAGTTCGGCGATGAACATCGTTGGGACGCCGTGAAGCACCGTACAGCGTTCCTGGTGGACGGCGTGGAGCACGGCCGCGGCGTCGAAGGAAGGCGAGGGGATGACGATGGCTGCGCCGTGCGTCACGGCACCGAGGTTGGCGATGACCATGCCGAAGCAGTGGTAGAAGGGCACCGGAACGCAGACGCGATCCTCCGGGGAGAGCCGCATGATCTCCCCGATGAAAAACCCGTTGTTGAGAATATTGCTGTGGGTAAGCAGAACACCCTTGGGAAAGCCGGTTGTGCCGGAAGTGTACTGGATATTGACCACGTCATCGACGTCGAGATCTTTCTCGCGGATGCGAAGGGTCTCGTCGGGAAGGACATCGCCGAGTTCCGCAAACGCGCGGCGGGTAAACATGCCAGGGTGTTCGTCGCGCCCGATGAAGACCACGGTCTTGAGGTGGGGAAATCGCCACGAGTCGATCATTCCCGCATCCGCGGACGCCGCCTCGGGGCAGACTTCGTAGAACATCTGCAGGTAGTTCGAGGTCTTGAAGGATTCGACGAGCAGCAGAATCTTGGAGCGGGATTCGCGGAGGACGTACTCGAGCTCGTGGGTCCGGTAAGCCGGGTTGATGTTGACCAGTACGGCGCCGATGCGGGCGGTGGCGAACTGGGCGACGACCCATTCGTAGTTGTTGATCGACCAGATGGCCACACGGTCGCCGCGCTGAATGCCCAGCTTGAGGAAGGCCTTGGCGGCGCGATCCACGATTTCGTCGAAACGCCGGTAGCTGAAACGCTGCTCCTGAGGGAGTGACACCAGGGCGTCATTATCCGGAAATGCGTCGGCAATGCGATGCAGGCACTGGCCGATCGTTTCGCCGAGGAGCGGCGTTTCCGACCCGCAATGGGCATAACTGAGCTTGGGCATGATGGTTCCCCCTTGCGCCCTGCGCTGAAATCGCCAGCCGTTCCGCGCGACGCGAACCTGACATCGACGGAAGACGATCTTGCACACCGCGTGCCAGCGCGCGCATCACATGTACGCGCGTACGCTTGCCGGGGTAACACGATCAACCCTGATCATGGCGGTGACGTGGGACTACTGTTCCTTGAGGGCTCCGGCGACCTCGGTGAATCGCTGGTGGCATGCGTTGCAGCTGTCGCCGATGCGGTGCAGGGCGAGGCGCATGTCATCGCCGTCCTGACGTTCGGCGGCGTCGGCGAGAAGTAGCGCCTCCTGGCGAAGCGCTTCCGACTGGGCGTTGAAAGCTCGGCGGTCAGGGTCGCTGAGTTTGGCGTCGGCCACGAGTGCGGGGAGTTGCTGGGCGGTTTCGGCGAGGCGCCGGGCGAGTTCGGCGGCCTTGTCGTAGGCCTCGTCGGCGCGTTGTCCGCCCGCGGCGCGCGAGCCCTCGAGCTCCTGAGGCCAGAATCGCGTGGCGGAAGTCTGCAACTCCGTCATTGTCGTGTGCAGGCGGTCGCCGATGGCGGCGTGCGTAATGCGGTTACCCGGGCCCTCCGGAACCTCGGGAAAAGCTGCCGACTTCTTGGTCCCGCCGGTCTGGCAGGCACTTATCGCGACCACGAGCCCGAATCCTATCGCCAACAGCATCGCTGACTTGTTCATGATGACGCTCCTGCCGTGCGTGAGCACTCCGGCCCGCGCACCTCGCCTTGGGGCGGAGCAAGCGGTACCGGCGAGACTCCGATCATACCACCGTTGCTCCCGGCAAGAATGATACCGCGCCTGCCGTCGGGCCAATGTTCCGAAGCTCTGCGAGTGCTGGCACTGGATTTGCAGCGGGCTTTCCGATTGGCGCGGCCGACCCGGCATGCGCGGATTCTGCGCCCCTTCGCTTCCAAGATTGATTGAGGAGCCTGGAATGCAAAGTTCCACACGGCGGACCCGTCGGTTTCGGGATTTCACACCTTGCCGTTTCTTGCGCGAATCGAGTCGTGCGATTTGTCCGCTTGCGGTCGCCCTCGTGTTCATGTGGGTGAGTGCACCTGTCTTCGCTCAGGAGGAGAAGACGGAGTCGGTTGCGGAGCCGGTCAAGACAGCCGACGCCGCTCCCGAACCTGCACCGACCGAGACGCGGCCACCGCCGGAAGCTATTCCCGCCCAACCGCCGGACCGGCTGCTTTCCCTGGAATCGCGGACAATGACGGGAGACTGGGGCGGTCTGCGTAACGATCTGGCCGAGAAAGGCGTCAAGATCAACCTGTTCCTGAACGACCAGTTCCAGGGTGTCGTACAGGGCGGGTTGGACACGAACAGCGACGGACGCAATGCCGGTTCGTCGGATATGTTCGTCTCCATAGATTTCGAAAAGCTCGGTCTTTTCAAGAACGGCGAGCTGCTCGGTCACTTCCAGTCGAACTGGGGTGCGGGGGCAAACCCCAAGACCGGAACCCTGTTCCAGGTCAACGACGACGCTGACGGAGACCTGGACTATCACGTGGCCCAGTTTTGGTACCGGCACTACTTCTTCGATCACAAGGTTCACCTGACGCTGGGCTATCTTGATTTTCAAACCATCGTGGATCGCAACGTCTTCTCCAACAGCGAGGACAAGCAGTTCTGGAACCAGGGTTTCGACAACAACCCGCTGGTCCCCCTCAACATCGGCTGGGGTGCGGCGCTGATCCTCCAGCCGGTAAAGTGGTTCTCCCTGGTGCTGGGCGCGGGGGACGACCAAGCGGGGCTTTACCACGGTGACCTGACAACCGTGTTTCACGAGGATGCCCATTACAAGGGCTATCTTGAAGCGGATTTCCACGCCGACTGGAAATCTTCACGTGGGCCGCTCCCGGGGAATTTCCGCATCGGAACCGTATACGATCCGGGAAACTACACTGCGTTTTCGCGAAGCGCCATCAGCCCGCACCGCGAGAACAACCAGTTCATCACCTACATCAGCGCCGACCAGTTGCTGTATCGTGAGAAAAAGGAGAGCGAGCAGGGACTGGGCATTTTCGCGCGCTATTCCTATCGCGATCCGGATTTCTATCGCATCTACCAGCACTGGTCGGCGGGTCTTCAGTATCTGGGGGCGATCCCCGGGCGCGACAAGGACGTGATCGGCTGGGCGGTGGGACAGCAGCAGTCCAGCGACGTGGCCCGGAGGCGCGTCAACAGGCGCTTCGGGGATGAGACGGTTTATGAGATGTACTATGCGATCCACGTATCGCCGTGGCTGGTGATCACGCCCGACGTGCAGTACATCGATAATCCCGGCGGTAACGATCAGGTTGGCCACACCATGGTGGCGGGCATCAGGGTCCGGATTTCGGTGTAGCAGCAGACGCGCCGGATTCTGCGGCGCGATGGCAGGCCACAAGATGCCCGTCCGCGAAGCCTTCATGCGCTATCAGTGCGGGCGTCACCTCCAGGCATTCACTCACGCACAGCGGGCACCGAGCGGCAAATGCACAACCGGTCGAAGCCGGGCGCGCTGCGTCCGGATGCGGACGATCAGGCGCATGGCGGCGGTCGCCCCCGACGGGGTTGATGAACGACTCCAGCAGCAGGCGCGTGTAGGGATGGCCGGGGTGGGAGAAAAGCTGCTCCGCCGACGCCTGCTCGACGATTCGTCCGGCATACATCACGGCGACTTCGTCGGCGGCCTGCCGGACGAGCGCGAAATCGTGGGCGATAAGCAGGTAAGTCAGCCGGTAGCGGTGCTGCAACTCGCTCAGCAGGTTGATGATCTGGGAGCGCACGGAGACGTCAAGGGCGCTGACCGGTTCGTCGCAGACAATGAACTGTGGTCGAGTGGACAGTGCGCGGGCGATGGCCACACGCTGGCGTTGACCGCCGGAGAGCTCGTGGGGAAAGCGGTCCATCCACTCGGGGGGTAGTCCCACGTCGTGCAGAAGGGTGGCGACCGCTTCCCGCCGAAACCGCCGGGGCCGTACAGAAGGATCCCGCCGGACGCATAGGGGTTCGGCGATGCTGCCTCCGATCGTGACGCGGGGATTGAGGCTGCCGGAAGCATCCTGAAAGACCATCTGCATCCGGCCGCGGAGAGTCCGAAGGCGTCGCGTCGGCATGGCGAAGAGACTCTCGCCCTCGAACCGTACCGTGCCCGCTTGGGGTTCGATCAGACGAAGCACCGTCCGTCCGAGGGTGGATTTTCCGGAGCCGCTTTCCCCGACGAGGGCGAAGGTCGTACCTTCGCTGATGTGCAGATTGACGCCGTCAACCGCCTTGATCCGGTGCGGCGACCGACCGAACCACGGCACGCGCCGGCTTTGAAACCAAACTTTGAGCTCATCGACTTCAAGCAGCGGACTGCCGGAGCGGGGCTGGTCGCCGGGTGTGCTCATTGTCCGAGGACCTTGGCTCGTTCCTCGTAAAGACGCCGCTGGAAATTGCCGGGAGGCAACGCATCGATGGCCATGTCGTACAATTCGACTGCGCCGGGGAGATCACCGCGGCGGTAGAGCAATTCGGCGCGGCAAACAAGCACGGTGGGCTCCTGCGGGGCGAGCGTCAGGGCCTTCGACGAGAGATCCCAGGCCTCGTCCATGTCGCCGGGTCCGTCGCGTTCCACAAGCAGACTGGCAAGCTCAACCAGAAGAGAAACGCGATCGGGGGCGAGAGACAGGGCTTTCCGATAGCGCTGGATGGCCGCTTCCCGGTCATTCTTGTAGACGAGCGCGACGGCATATTGGGATTGCCAGTCGGCCGAGTTGCCGAACCGCTCTTCGTTCTGCTGAAACCGAACGAGCGCCTCGTCCAGTTTGCCGAGCGCCAGCAGCGTGTTGACCAGATTCAATTCCGCGCTGACGTCGTCAGGCGATTCCTGGACGGCGAGCTGCGCTTGCCGCAATTCCGATTTCGATTGGGCCGCGAGCTTCTCCTTTGCCGCGGTCAGTAGTTCGACCGTCTCTCGATGCTCGGGGATCTGCATGTTGGCGATCTGGAGGTGATATACGGCGTTGGCATAGTCTCCGATCATGTAGTAGGCGAATCCCAGCGAGCGATGCGCATCGGTGAATCCCTGGTCGATCTCCACCGCCTGCTTGAGGAGCTTGATTCCCTCGGCGAATTTGCCCTCGCGGACCAGCTCATTGCCGTGCAGGCGCAGGGCGCCGACGCTGCGCCGGTGCGTTTCGTAGGTCGCGGCGTAAAGCGTGCGGTTGTCGCGCCATTCGGCATTGCGGACCCAGCAGCGGGCGGCCATGGCAAAGACGACAACGCATCCGATCGTAAACCACAGGGGACGCTTAACGGCTCCCGAGGCGGCAAGCCCGACCAGAATGACGACCCAGACCGAGGGTAGATACCAGTTGCGCTCGGCGAAGAAGACCTGGATCAGCACGAAGGAGTTGGAGACGGGGAAGTAGCTGATCAACAGTGCCGCGAACAGAAACGCCACGGCACGATTGCCCCGGCGCCAGGCGGCGACCGACGCAGCGACCAGACCGGCCGTCACCAGGAATCCCAGGATCACGTTGAAGTCGGTCCAGCTCGTGGCGAGGCGGATGTCGTTCACCGTGTAATTGACGGAGAGCACGGCGGGCCAGATCGTCTTGGCCCAGTACATTCCGAAGAGCTGGAAGGTGCCGAGAACGCGCTGGAACGCGGGGGCATCGACGAGCACGTTGACGGTCTTGCTGAGAGCCTCCTCCTGAACCAGTCGGCCGTCCAGCGCGTAAGCACGGAGCGCCAGATACGCAGCGACGGGGATGACGAGATAGGTGAGGCGCCAGAGACCGGCAACGCTCCACCATTTCCGGTCGCGACTGGCGGCCCGCCAGGACTGGTACCAGAGCTTGTCGAAAAGGACGACGAGTATCGGCGCGGTGACCGCGCTTTCTTTGGCGGCGAGCGCGGAAAACAGGGCGAATGCAGCAAGGATCCTCCAGGAGAGAATCCACTCCTTGGTGGTGGCGATCATGGACCGGCGATGGAGCAGGATGCCCCCAACGATACCGGCCGTTGCGAGGAGATCGGCCCGGCCCACGACGTTATCGATCACCTCCGTGTGGATGGGCAGCGTGGCAAAGATGGCGCCCGCTGTGAGGGCCGAGGCATAGTCCCCCTTCACGTGCCGGGTGAACCGGACGATCAGCACGGTGACGAGGGCGTGGAGAAGCACGTTGGCAAGTAATTGCGGGAACGGGTCGGGACCAAGCGACTGCCGGATCAGACGATAGGTCATCAGGGGCCAGGGCCGGTAGAGGAGATCGCGCATGGGGGCGGCCCCCCGCGACTCGAACCAGTGGTCGTGCGTCCAGAGTTCGAGCCACTTGCCGGGCTCGTTGACCATGGGGTTCAGCGCGACGATCGGGACGCCGTCGTCGGTATAGTCATTGGGCAGCGTGTTGACGTAGGAGAGAATGGCAATGAAGGCGGCGATGAACTCCGGACGGATCCAGATGGGCTCCGCCCGCTCGTCAATCCACCGTTGGAAGAGCTGTGTCTTGCCTTTTTGCGCCATGAACGCCGGAACTGCTTCGAACCGTACCCTTGCCGAACGCGAGCGATGACGTGCCACGGGCGACCGCCGCGCGAGACCAGTTATCGTATCGCAGAGTACCCTCGTAAAACAAGCCGAGGGCGAGCTTATACGGAGATTGTCGCGCCCGCTCGTTGCGGACTACACTCCTTGGGCGGTGCGGGGGAACTGCGGTGCCGCTTCATCGTGAGAAGCAGGACGGAGTTCGAGCGAACACAGGCCGACGGTCGTGACATGGCAACGATGGGGCAAATCAGCTCATCACGTGGACGATGCTCGTTTCCGGTCATCGTCAGCACGCTCGCATTGTTCCCGGCGGCGGCGATCGCTGCCGGGCCGCAGCGCAATCTTCGCGACGACCTTGCGCAGTTCGCCGTCCGTCACCAGACGGAGCATTACGTCCTCGGCGGAACGGTCTCGCCGGAGAAATATGAGGAATACGGCCGGGCGCTGGAGTATATCTACGCGGAGTACCGCCGCGGATTCGAGGAACTGCTGGCCAAGGGGGGCTCGGACAACCTGCCGGCGCCCCCCGAAACACGGCGGGCGACTGCCCGCGGGAGCGGAAACAACGAACGTGAAGCGGACGCCGCTGAGAAGAAGCGATTCCGCGTCATGATCTTGGCCGATGCTGGCCAATACCACGAATTCATCAACGCGTACTTTACCGGGGAGTGCGAACACACACGCGGCCTGTACATTCCAGGGATTGACGTGCTCGTCATCCGCGACGAACCCAATCCGGAAGAAACCTACCGCATTCTGTTCCACGAGGCATTTCACCAATTCCTTCATCGCTACGTTCCGCGGGCGCCCATCTGGGTCAACGAGGGACTGGCAACGTACTTCGGCACGGCGCGGGTCACGCCGAAGAGGCTGGAATTCGATCCGGGTCGATGGCAGTACGCGATTGTCCGCGATGCTCTCGATGCGCGCCAGCTCATTCCGCTGGATGAAATGATGTTGGTGGACAAGTCCGGTTTCTACGATCCGAAACCGGTGGAAGGGCAGACGTTCTCGCGCAAACTCCTGTACTATGCCCAGGCGTACACGCTGGTTCGCTTCATGTTGAATAACGACGCCGGCCGGGAGCACCTCCGCGAGTACCTTCGAAAACTCGCGGCGGCGAAATCGCAAGCCGACGTGGAGCGCATCACCCGCGAACAATTCAACCCGGCGCTACTCGAACGCCTGTCCGAGGCGTGGATTCAGTCGATCCACAGGGGATGACCCGCTACTCGCCGCGGTTCTGGATCCCGGCTTGCGCCGAAGTGACAGGTGGTGCCTCCGCGCAGGCCAAAGCCCGCGCCTCGTTGCACGGGGCCGATACTTGACCTGTCAGATGATGATCCACAACAAGCCGCCGATTGCCACCGGGGTCAGGAACAACAATGCGTCCGCCAGCAGCCAGGCGAACAGGCGCTTGCGGTGGCGCTTCGGGTAGTTCCAGAATCCCGGTCGCCGCACATTCTTCACGAATGATGCCAGGATGATTACGTACCAGACCAGCGCGGTCAGTGCGTAGGCCAAACCGGCCGCACCCAGACCCGCCGTCCACACCTGCCCGAAAGCAAAGGTCACGACGCTGAAAAGCACCATCGCGATCGCCGTAATCTGGATGACGGAGACGCACCAGAGATCGAGCACGCGCCCGTCGAACCATCGCGACATTTCCCAGCGCCATTGCCCGGCAAGCACCCATTGCCCGCACTCCGGGCAGGTCGCCCCCTCCGGATGAGCGCGAAGATCGTACCCACAGTACGGGCATGGGACAGGCTGATCGACGATGGGACCATGTGATTCCATGATCGAATTGTACGAGGTTCGTACGTGTACAGCGGGCCGTGGACAAGAAAAGACCACGGCGGCGGAGTTACCGCGGCCGTGGTCTTGCTTCCGTCCGATACGCCGCCGGCGGCGTTATTTCTTTGTGCTGATGCCGCTTCCTTCCATGATCTTGAAGCGCCAGAAGGCGTCCCGTGCCGTGAATTCCCATTGCATCTTGCCGTCGGCGACCATCGTAATCTCACCTGAGTTAGCCATATGGCCGTGCGGCGTGCGAGCCTTCGACCACATATCCCACTCCTTTTCGGCGGGATCATAGGTAGCCATGCCCGATTCCGTTTCGCCATAATCATTCGCCATGTACATCCGATACTTGTCCGCCTTGGCGTCATAGGACCAGATCGAAACGGTATGCATCTTTCCGATGTCACCCATCTCGTACTCGCCCTTGCCCAGCAGGCACCAGCCGTCGCAGGCCCACTCCATGGTCTCATGACCCTTACCCGTAATAGGCTCATCCATTCCCGCGAACGTCATGGTTGCCTCGGACTCCCATGTGCCCACGAAAGCCCCGAGATGATCAAGCTCCACCGGCCGCTGCGGCCGCATCTGCTTCAGCTCTTCCATCGTGACCTTGGGCATGCAGCCCGTGAGCACGACCATGGTGCCAAAAGCCAACATCAATCCAGAAATACGTCGAACGCTCATTGCGCACCTCCCGATCTTCAAGAACGATTTGGCCTTCGTCCGCCCGCGCCGACGGAAACGTATCAGGCCGCGATTTTGGCTTGTTCGAAACCTACAGCACGGAGTGTAACATGGCGGGCAGATGGCAGTCCATCAATCGGAGTTTACATAACGCTTAATGTTGGATAATCCGACAAAATGTTGAAACAGAGAACTTGACATTCTCTCGCCCAAAGCGGCGGGGTTATCCATATTCGCAGACTTGCCGGATACACGGCACCACAATCCGCAGTCCGCACGTCATGATGCCGCCGTGGGCGTGCCCGGAGAGTTGGTGATGTGCGTGGTCGCATCGATCACGATAAGGGCGATTTCTCCGTCGGGCTTGCGGATTCGAAGGCGCTTGAGCCAATAGCGATCGTTCTTGCCATGGGCAAACCAGCTACCCGTGGGCAGATCCTCCCACGACTCCACCGTGCCTTCGGTCTGCTTCTCAATTACGCTGCCGCGCAGTTCGAGGTATTGCGTAATGCGGATGTTTGAACCGGGCGGATACTTCATCTCGAGCATAGGGCATCCTCTTTCAGTCGCACCACGGAGTCGAGCCATCTGTCTTTGGACTGACGCGGATCAACGTGCGCGGCACCGCTATAGCTCCGACACGGCTTTCGCCAGCGACTTCAGGTCGCGAAACTCGGCCAAGGGTGTCGACGATCCGCTTCGGCCGTGCTTGTAGCGATTGATCCACACGAAGGCAAGACCTTGTTCCCGAGCGGGTACCCCATCGTGGAACAGACTTTGCGCCACGTGAACGATGTTGCTTGCCGGCCCGTGCTCGGCGATCACACGCTGGAAATGACCAGTCCCCGGCTTGTATCCGCGGACATCCTCCGCCGTAATGACGAAATCGAATGCCACGGAAAAGTGCCTGGCGGTCTCCTTGAACAGGTCGCGGTCGATGTTTGACAGCACACCCAGCCGGTAGCGTTGCTTCAGCAGAACCAGCGCGTCATTGGTGTCCGGAAACGGCTCCCACGACGGCAGACCGTCGACCAGTGCGTTTTCATGCACCTCACCCGAGCCCATTCCAAAATGAGCACCGACCCGAAGCAGCGTCTCGCGAATGATTTCGCGGTAGGGTCGATACGGCCCGGATTCGACCTCCGCCTCGATTCGATTGTAAACGTCGTACAACTCGTCGAGTCGTCCTCGGATCGCCGGCCCGAAGGCGTCGACGAATGCGTTTCGAAGGCCCCTGTCCCAGTCGATCAACGTGCCATAGCAGTCGAAAGTCAGCGTGGTCGCCCGAAGTAGTGCGTCGCGAAAGGCGGTCATCATGCGCGTCTTCCGTTGGTCGGCCTGGACTACCGTCCGCCGTCCGGCCTCAGGAGTGCAGCATACCGTGGATCGAGGTCGGCCGCCCGCTCGAGTTGGACGGCCGCGGCGTTGATCTCGCCGAGTTCGAGCAGGACTCGACCCAGGTTGAAGTGCGCTCCGGCGTGATCGGGATCCAGAGCCAGCGCTTTCTCCAGGTGAGTTCGGGCTTCAGAAGGACGACCGGCCTGCAACAGGACGAGGCCGTAGTTATTCTGCATGTCCGGATCGTCGCCCATTTGGGACTCCGCCCTGGCGAATGCATCAATGGCCTCGGCCGAGCGGCCGATGTGGGAGAGAATTGTGCCCAGGTTGTAGGCGGCGTCGCCCAGGGAGTTGTCCAGGCGGAGTGCCTCGCGAAACTGGTCGATCGCCCCGTCAAACCGACCCAATTCGGCAAGCACGCCGCCCAAGTCGGCGTGTATGCGGGCCGCCTCGGGCTCCAGGCTCAGGGCGGACGCGTACTGCGCGGCCGCGCCGGTGAAATCCCCACGGCGCGCCAGCAGGCCGCCCAGGATGTGGTAAGCGGTCGCAACGGCGGGCGGAGCGCGCTCCGGGTCGACCTGCCATTGCGTGATGGCGGTACGCAGCTCGCGTTCGGCGTCATCCGTTCGGTCCCGTTCGAGCAGCGATCGGGCAAGTTGCACGCGAGTGGTTGCGTCATACGGGTAGCGATCGAGCACGCGATGCGAGAATTGATCGACGACGTCCCATCGCCCCGAGGCAAATCCGGCGGTTACGAGGCCCCGTTCGACGCGCTCGTTATGAATCAGCCCCCAGCGGTCGGCTGCGAGCAGGTGATCGACGGTCCGGGGAGCGAGGTTCGATGCGTCGGATTCCACCGCTTCGGTAGTGATTCCGCGGACCATGCGCAATCCGAGGTACTCGTGATAGCGGACAAGTGCGCAATGGCCCAGGAAAACCACCAGCAACGCGAATCCCGCGGCATAGGCCACGCCCCAATGCGTCCAGTTTCCGGCGGTCTTCAGTTGCAGGGTCGCGATCCGGACGGATGACTTGCGGAAGAGGCGGATGGCCATGACGCAGAGGTAGGCGACAATGGCGCCGCTCGCAAGAGAAAGCAGAAACGGGATTCGACTGTAGAGCCCGCGAAGCGACAGGGCCGTCACCAGGAACACGACGGCCATCAATAATTCTTCATATAGGGTGAAGCTGTAAGGGATCCCGAACCGGCCAACGGTCGTGTCCGATCGCCACGCCGCAGGTCGCCCCATGCCGTATTGGATGGCCTGCTGCGGACATGCGCTCACGCAGTCGAGATCCTTCAGGCACGCGGGATTGACCACGCGCCCATGGAGGCGGATTTCCTCGTGTACGCGCACGCCGCTCGTGCAGGCAGCGGTGCAGGTGCCGCATTGTTGGCACTCACCGGTCAGCTTGATCCGCCCCGGAGAGAAGCGGTCGGCCAGGGCGAATATGGCCCCGTAGGGGCAGACGTAGGTGCAGAAAGATCGCGAACCGAGCAGGTAGACAATGACAAAGCCGCATACGATGAACGTGAGGATGATGATCGGGGCGGAGGGGAGGTTCCGCCAGAAATTCTCCGTGACGAATGAAGCCCAGCCCTGCCGGTCGGTGGCGAAGTGAAACGTCGGGAGGGCCCGATCGTGCCAGGTCCGCACGACCTGCGGCCAGACGAACATGTAAAGCGCGGTGAGCGCCGGGACCCACAGGAGCAGTCGAGATCGGATCTGGACCGGTCGGATGTGCAGCTTGCGCAGCACCCACGCGCAGAGATCCTGCAGCACCATGATGTGGCAGGCCCAGGAGCAGAAAAATCGGCCGAATATGAGCGTGCCGAGCACGAGCGCACACATGAAGAGGAAGCCGGCCGTGATGATGCCCAGCTCGAGCGTGTACATGACCTCGTTCAGTTCGAGCGGGGCCAGCGTCTTGCCGGTCATCTTCCAGTGGATGATGTGGGCGCCGAAGACCACGTAGACGAGCGACAGGGTGAGCGCTCGCCAGCGAGCGTAGTTGCGGCGCGGACGGAGATTCTTGGCGGTCACCGAGGCAGGTCCCGCCTTCACAGCCTGACTGTCCTCAACGCGAAGACTCATCGCCGGAATCCGGTCGTTTCAGGACATCACAGGCTCGCAACCGACGCACGGAAGCGTCCGCATCGGTCGATCGCCGATCCCAGCCCCTGAGCGCAAAATCAACTCGTCTGGTCCGTGCCCGAGGAAAACCCAGCAATCCACGTGCCTTTTCTCCGGCGCCTGCCGCCGATACGCTTGCGAACATGCCCCGTCGAACCAAACGCCATTCTACCCGCACGAAACCGCGAGAAGTAACGGTAGAGCGCGCCGCGGCAGAGGACGCTGGTTCGCACGAATTCCGATTCCCGACCTTGGCCGCGTTGGTCGTGGTCATCGGACTGACGGGCCTGACGTTCGCCTCCGTGGCGCGCTTCGGCTTCGTCAACTGGGACGACGATTACGCCCTTGTGCTTAACGACCGCTTTCGCGGCTTCGGATGGGAAAACCTTCGCTGGATGTTCACCACGGGATTCGCCGGGCATTATCAGCCGCTCACTTGGCTGTCCTATGCACTCGATTATCGGATCTGGGGCGGGCTCGACCCCGGCGGATACCACGTCACCAATCTGCTGCTCCATGTCGCCACGGCCGTCGGATTCTATTTCGTCGCAAGAAAGCTCCTTCGTGTTGCATCTAGCGAGATCGGGTCGGGCGTGCTGGCGACGGCGGCGACGCTTGCGGCATTGCTTTTTGCGATCCATCCCCTTCGTGTGGAGTCCGTGGCGTGGGTCACGGAGCGGCGTGACGTGCTCAGCGCGGCGTTTCTCATGCCTGCGCTGCTGCTTTATCTTCGAGCCGCCACAACGCGAGACCTCCGTGCCTACCGGCTTGCCATCGCTGGGGCTGTCTTCCTTTATTTGCTCTCGCTCCTTTCCAAGGCGGCAGCCATGACCCTGCCCGTCGTGCTGCTGCTGATTGACTTCTATCCGCTGCGGCGCTTCGACCGGGTTCGTGCGGAATCGGGCGCGACGCCGAAGTCGCCGTGGAAGGCCGTCCTTCTGGAGAAGGTACTTTTCCTCGTGCCGGCATTGGGGTCGGCCGGATTGGCCCTTTGGGCGCAGGCACAGTCCGGGGCGCTGCGAACCGCGCAGGAGCATTCCTTCGATGTCCGCCTCGCGCAAGCCTTGTATGGCATCGGTTTCTATGTCTGGAAGTCCGTCTGGCCGCACAACCTGTTGCCACTCTACGAGCAGCGGTTCGATGTTTCGCCGTGGAATTTGGCGACAATCCTTGCGCTGGTGTTCGCCATCGCGATAACAGCACTGGTATGGTCGCTTCGACGCAGGCTGCCCGCTCTGCTGGTGGCGTGGTTTTCCTATCTTGTGGTACTTTCGCCGGTGCTCGGACTGGCGCAGAGCGGGCCGCAGGTCGTCGCGGATCGCTACACCTATCTCTCGTGCCTCTCCTGGGCGGTTATTGCCGGCGGAGCGTTCGTGCTCGTATGGGGCCGTTCCCATGACCGGCCGATCGCGTGGCGCGCCGCAGTTGTCGCACTACCGGTCGTGGCGATCGTCCTTCTGTCCTACAAGACCCAAGCGCAGGTCGCGATCTGGTCGGATTCGGACACGCTGTGGCGGACGGTGATTCAGCGGGCGCCTGATACCGGTACAGCCTATGCCAACCTCGCGGCAGACCTGAACGGCCGGGGCGAATACGAAGAAGCCTACGAAACCGCGCGCAAGGCGCTGGAAATCCTGCCGGGCAACGTTGTGGCGCATGTTGCCGCCGGTCGAGCGGCGGGGGCGTTCGGCGAGAAGGCCCGCGCGAAAGGAGATCGGGCGACGGCCGAGAGGTGGTTCCGTGAGTCGGAGTTGCACTACGAGGAGGCGCTGAAGCGCTGGCCCGACGATCGCGGGACGCTCGCCGGGCTGGTGGCCACAAAAATGAATCTGGGCAAGTTCGACGAAGCGGCCCAGCTTTGCAACCGACTGATCGAGCTTGACCCAGGGAACCCGATCTGGCCGGACCTCCTCGGGCGGGTGCGGGCTTCCGCGGGAGAATACGGCGCAGCCGAAGAGGCTTTCGTCCAATCGCTTTCGCTAGATCCCGACCGGCCGGAAACGAGTCTGGCCCTGGCCAACGTTTATCTGGCCCAAGGGAGGCGAGATGCGGCGATCGGCGTGCTGGAAAAGGGCATCGACCAAGCACCGAATGAACCGCGGCTTTGCGCCCGGCTGGCGTGGATCCTGGCGACCCTGGGGGAATCGGCGCGCGAATACGAACGCGCACTCCAATTGGCCCAGGTTGCCATGCGAACACAACGCCTCAATCCCATGGTTCAGGAAGCCTACGCTGCGGCGTTGGCGGCGACGGGGCGATTCGGGGAAGCCGCTGCATCGGTCTCAGATTTCCTCACGGAAAGCGCCAAATGGCAATCGCCATTCTGGAAGCGCCGGCTCGAAACTCAACGGGCGGGCTACGAGCGGGGGGAAATGCCGCGGGATTAGTCGCTGATTCGGCGGCATGGCGGCGCTCGCACGGCTCGCTTGGCCGTGCCACCCACCGCGCAAGTTGCGGCCTGCGGTTCGCTGAGATCGTCCCTCTGGCGTTTCGGCGATATCGGCACGACACTTGCTAGCCCGGTCGGTGTCTCGTCGCTCGGCGTCGGTGCCGGCCGGCGTACGGGTTGTGATCCCGCGTTCCCAATCAGGAGTAATTTATGCCTCGGTCGTCGAAGAAGCGTCCGGCCGCGCCCAAGCGGTCCAAGGCCGTGAAGAAAGTGTCCCGCTCCAGCAAGAAGATCAACGTCATCATCGTCGGCGCCGCCGGGCGGGATTTTCACGACTTCAACGTCTTCTGGAAGAACGATCCGCGTTATAACGTCGTGGCGTTCACCGCGGCGCAGATTCCCGACATTGACGGGCGGGTCTATCCCCGCGTGCTCTCCGGCGACCGTTACCCCAAGGGCATTCCCATCGAGCCGGAAGCCAAGCTGCCCGAGCTCATCAAGAAGCACAACGTGGAGCAGGTGACCATGGCTTACTCCGACCTGCCGCACGCGGAGGTGATGCACAAGGCGGCGATCGTCAACGCCGCAGGGGCGGACTTTCGGATCATGGGCTGGCGGAATACGACCATCAAGTCCAAGAAGCCGGTGATTGCGGTGTGCGCGGTGCGAACCGGCTGCGGCAAGAGCCAGACGTCGCGTGCCATTACCGCGGCACTGAAGGCGATGGGCAAGCGCGTCGCGGCGATCCGCCACCCCATGCCGTACGGCGACCTGAGCAAGCAGATCGTGCAGCGATTCGCGGCGCTGGAGGACCTCGACCTGCACGATTGCACGATCGAAGAGCGTGAAGAGTACGAGCCGCACATTCGCGCGGGCAACGTGATCTACGCGGGCGTCGACTACGAGAAGATTCTCCGCGCGGCCGAGAAAGAAGCGGACGTGATCCTCTGGGACGGCGGCAACAACGATCTGCCGTTCTACGAGCCCGACCTGCACATCGTCGTGGCCGATCCGCATCGACCCGGACACGAAGTGAGCTACTACCCCGGTGAAACGAACGCGCGCATGGCGGACGTGGTGGTGATCAACAAGTCGGACACGGCCGACGCGGATTCGATCGCCACGGTCGAGCGGAACATCAAGGCGGTTAATCCCAAGGCGAAGATCATCCGCGCGGATTCACCCGTGACGGTGCCCGATCCGGCGGCGGTGCAGGGGAAGCGCGTGCTGGTGGTGGAGGACGGCCCGACGCTGACCCACGGGGAGATGACCTACGGCGCCGGTCACGTTGCCGCGCGGCGCTTCGGCGCGGCGGCGATCGTCGATCCCCGGCCCTACGCGGTGGGGTCGATCAAGGCGACGTACGCGAAGTATTCGCACATGACGGAGATTCTCCCGGCGATGGGGTACGGCTCGAAGCAGCAGCGGGAGCTGGAGAAGACGATCAACGCGGCCGACTGCGATTTGGTGCTGGTGGGCACGCCGATCGATCTGGCGGGCATGCTGAAGATTAACAAGCCGTCGATGCGGGTGACGTATGAACTGGACGCGGCGTCGGCGAAGAAGCTGGCGGGGGAGGTGAAGAAGGTGGTGGGGTAGTGTTAAGTCACAAATAAAGAAAGGGCTAATCAATCAATGGCTCAGTAGGACCGCCCGTCGAGGTTCTGATATGAGACAGAGGCTATTCTTATTTGCACTTGCATTCTCTGGGATGTTTCCTTTGGTTGTCGTTGCCCAACCGACCGAGGAAGAGAAGGCGGCTCAGCCAGAGAAGTTTGGCGCAGCGGCTGAGTCCGAGTTCAATAAGCGCCTCGCTGCGATTGAGGAGGAAATCAAAGAAACGCCGCAACATCCTTGGGCGGGGAGCTACTATCAAGGTGATGGGTTGGGGGCCAACCTGAGACTGACATTGGCGCCAAAGAGTGGCTTCGTTTTTGCCTGGGCGGGCTGTCTGGGCGTATATGATCGAAACTGGGGAGAAATCGAGGGTACGGATCGTGGCTCGCTCAGGCTGCTGTTTTCGTTGAAGAACGACCGGCGCGGGTTTCGAGGTGCGCCAGACGAACTGCTGCCCGTTGCGTGGGGCGGTCGTCATTACCTTGTGCCTGTGAACAGGGTGATTGGATTCTGCAATGAGGTCAATTCCAAGAAGGAGCCCCGGAAACGAGCGCAAGGACACTATTTCTTGAGGCAAGGAGACTGGGAGAAACAGGTAATCGGGTCGCCGGTCCTTCCGAAGGAGTACCAACTTTACCTTTTGGATGATCCCATTGTAGCAGAGATAACGGCCGTGGGGCCAACGGACGTGGAAGGAGGGGCGAGAAAACTACGTCAAGAGAAGACGCACGTCAGGTTAAGTGTGGGGAAGCGAGACGGTGTCTTGGTCGGAATGGAGTTTTACACGGTCGATCGCGAACCCGGAAGGATGCTCTTTACGGTCACTGTGACTTCCACAGAAGAGCAGTCGTCGGAGGCAATCCTCAGCCAGTATGCGTGGGACGAGAATCAGCCGGAGAGGCCCGCCGTTGGATGGAAGGTGTCGACGTTGAGTCCGCTTGTACGCGAGGAGTGATGGGGTACGGCTCGCAGGTCGCGCTCGCCGCCTTGCAATGGGCCGACGCACCCGGTTCCCACGCCATGGACCCCTCGGCTCGAATGATGGTTCGCACGGGGGCCCTACGTGGAATTACGGGAAGTGGCGCCGCGCAGAATATCTGCTTTACAGTGACATCCAAAGCAGAAGCGTTTTGCCCTCGGCGCGGGCGCGTGCGGAAATTGTGACGAGGTCTCGCATGTATTCGCGCACATCGCGTTCCGACCAACGGGAGAGTTGAAATTCCTCCGTGGCCGCCCACGCTTGGGCGACCCGGTCGATGGTCGGACTGTCCAGCGCTGCGACTGCGGCCACAAGTTCATCCGGTACTTGGAAAACCCAGGGGCCGTCTTCCGACGCTTCGTCGAGAATCGCGTCGAGCATGAACGAGGCAACGGCATCGACATCATTGACTGGACGGTCCATCAGAATCTTCGAAAGTGTTCCAAGCTTGACCGTGTCAATGCCCTTTGACTCCAGACTGGGCCAGCGTTGCAAGTGTTTGCCTTCCGCTGCATTGATGGAACCGGCTTCGTCGGGTCGAGCGATGATGATGTCGGAGAGAACGGCCATCTTGCTGGCGACATAGTAATTCCGGGTGTCGAGGTCGGCAAAGGCCGGCTGCTTGAGCGTCGAGGGCTTTGAGTAGTCTGATGGGTGGCAGTCGGTCGTCGGCGGGCACAGCCCGCCCTACCAGGAGAAATTATATGAATCGCATCGGCGCAAGCATGTGGGTCAACATGCGCCTGGCGGGACTACTTATTTCGGCTATGGGAGTCTGGGCGACGACTGGTTGCGCGTCGCATGCGCCGCAGGTTCGACAATACGGCCGGATGCACGACGTGTTAAGCAAGGGGGCGGCGGGCGCGACGGCGCGGGTCGCTTTGGCGGACGAGCTTGGCGAGGCGGACGCCTGTGGTGTTGGGGCGCTCGCGGGTCTGGACGGCGAGATCACGATCGTGGATGGCAAGGCCTGGATCGCTCGGCCAACGGCGGGCGGTCTGCGCGTCGACGGACCGGAGACGAGTTCCACGGAAAAGGCCGCGCTTCTGACGGTTGCGCGCGTTCCGGCGTGGACGGATGTTCGAATTGATGAGGGGCTGGGGGGCGAGACGCTGGAGAAGTTCATTGCGAAGGCGGCTCGAAGCGAGGGTCTGGGTGAGAAAGGGCCGCTCCCGTTTGTGATCGAGGGGGAAGCCACTGACTTGCAGACGCACGTCATCAACGGGGAGTGCCCCATGCGGCCAGGCGTGCGACTGACGGCCGATCATCAACCCTGGCGGTTTCAATCCTCCTCGCCGGTCAAGGTCACGTTGGTCGGGTTCTACGCGGCGGACTCGGTCGGGAACCTGACGCATCCCGGGACGGCGATTCACGCGCATGCCATCTTTGACGCGGACGGGAAGACGGTGACGGCGCATGTGGAGCGCGTCGAGTTGAACCCCGGCGCGACGCTGCGGCTGCCGGCGTGGAAGTAGTTGCATCACGTCCGGATCCGCCAGAAGGTGGACCGCGCGGCGTTCGCAGCTTGAACTCACGCCACTTCAGCCGGTGGGCTCGATTGACGCACCGGTTCGATCGTCATCCGCCGCATCCCTCGCCGCATGCGCTGGGCCGTGAGGGCGCGAGCGATTGCGCCTTCGACGGCGGCGACCTCGGCCACTTCCTGCCAGGCGGGTCGGCGGAGGACGCGAACGTGGCCTTGTTCCCAGACGAGCAGGCCCCAACGGCGGGGAATATCACCGATGCGGACGACGCCGGGCGGAGCGAGCAGGTAGTGCTGGTTGGCGTGGGGGCGAAGGAGGCAGGAGTCAAACTTGCCCAAGGCCGGGCTGGCGTGACGGTGCCTGCGCGGACGCGAGACGCGGCGCGTGGCCGATCGCTCGCGAAGGGCGAATTCGAACTGCTGCTGTCGGCCCTGGTCACGGAGGAAATCCGCGCGGGTGGCTTTGCACTCGATGAAGACGACGTGGAAGCGGTCGACGCGCGGCTCGCGCTCGAATACGACGCGGCGGGGATTGGGGCGGCGCCAGATGCCGGCCGCGGCGACATCGATGATACCCAGCCCGGGGACGACGACTTCCTCGGCGATGGCGGCGTAGCCGGCTCGCCAAAGCCAGCGACAGGCGACTCGCTTCAATGATAGGTGGAGGTCGGATTCGGGCATGGGATTCGCTCCGGTGTCGCGGCGGCGGATTCGCGATGCGAACGAAAACCGAACGCCGGGGAATTTATCGTGTGCGCGAGTGGGTTTCGTCAAGTGAATCGCGCGGGTGATTTGTGGCGTCGGACTTGGCTCTTCTGACGGGATCAGGATCCCAAGCTGAGGCTCAAGAGCCGAACGCCCAGGGCGAGAAGGCCGATCGCCAGCCCGCGCAGAATCCACCGGCCGTGAATCCGCGTGGACAGCCAGGCGCCCGCTTGTGCGCCCAGGACCACGCCGATCGACAGGGCGACCGTTCGCCGCCAGCCGTGCTGGAAGCTCCCGTTGCTGATGTGCACCACCGTTCCCGCCAGGGCCATCATCGCCAGGATCAGGTGCGATGTCGCGGTGGCCGTGTGCACGGGATACTTGAGCACGCGAGCCAGGATCGGCACATGGATGATCCCGCCGCCGATGCCCAGAAGCGCGGCCACGTAACCGACGCAGAGACTCAGGAATGCGCCGAGTGAATAGGTGCGGCGGTGGTCCTGGGGTAAAGGCGGGACATCAGTATCCGGCTGTTCTGCGTGGTTCCGGCCCGGCGAATCCGGTGTCGAAGTTTCGCTGCGTGGATTGAGGGTCAGGTAAGCGGCGAGGGCGAGCATGAGGGTGCCGAGGAGGGCGTCAAACAGGCGGCGGGGGACGAGGCCGGTGGTCATGGCACCGGCGGCGGAGCCGGGAATCGCGGCGAGGGAAAAGATGATGGCGGCACGGTAGTCGATCCGTCCCTGGCGGGCGTAGGCCACTGAACCCGAGGCCGCATTGAAGAAGACGACGGCCAGCGAAATGCAGGCAACGATCGACGGGCTCTCCTGCGGATAGAGGAGCAGCAGAATGGGAACGAGGATGAATCCGCCACCGGCTCCGATCAGCGTGCCGTAGGCTCCGACCAGGTAGCCGAGGGGGATGAGCCAGACGTATGAGAATAATTCGCCCAATCGAAGCGTCCTTGCGCAAGTTGGAGGGTGGCGTTGGATCCTGGCGTGACTGCGTCAGTTTTCAAATCAGCGATGCGCCGTCCGTGTCACGGCCTGGTCTCAAATACGAGCAGATAGGGCACGGCTGAGCGTCCATCCTTGTCCTTGAAATTGCCGAACTTGGCGCTGTTAAGCCAAATGACGTACGTCTTTCCGGGCTCCAGTGACACGGGCGCGATGCAGGTGCGGCCGTCGGCGTCGTAGTGGATGTCGCCCGTGATCTTGGGCATGGTTTCGTCGGAGATCTGCGACCAAGACCAGCTTTTGTCCTTCATGGCCTTGCTGAAGGTGACGCGAATCTCCTTGACCTTGGTGGCGTCGACATCGGTTTGCCCGGACTCGGGGACCGTCTTGACCACCACGGGAGGCATGGTCTTGACGGAGGGTTTCGACTCGCCCGCGGCGAGGGCGAGGGTGACGGCGAAGACGGAAACGACAGCCGTAATTGTGCCAAAGACTCTGCGCCACATGATTCGTCTCCTTCTGTTCATCGATTTGAGCGGCGACTCCGAATTGTTGCCGGCTGTACCAACGCTGCAATCATCGTTCTATCCGTACGTATAGAGTACCCAGACCTCATTCGTACCCGTGTCCCACAACACCACGACGTGCTCAATATTAGTCCCATACTCAAACTGCCTTAGATTGAACGACGGAACAATCACCGCTTCGTCGCGCTCCTTGCTGTTGATCCCACCGAAAATGCAGGCCTTGAAGTCGCGATCGGGTAACGTATCGAGGCACATCTGGAGTTGATCGGGGTCTTCCGTAAATCCGCCTTGTGCAATCAGTTTCTCCACCGTGCTATGGTCTGCGGAAAACTGCATCCACATCGCGGCATCACCCGGACCACCTGCGTAGTGCAGCCTGTACGTCAAGCCAGTGATCCCTTGGGGGGCCGGTGTACGGAAAGCCATTTGGAATGCCTCGTTGGGCGTGAGATGGAACAGCAGGCCACCGAGCAGGCCGGTGATGATCATTATCGTCGCTCGCGTTGGCATCGGATGCTTGGGTTCCACCAAGGCCTCAAACAGCCAGTCGAGGACGTAAGCAGCTACACCGGCGAGGAGGCCTGCCCCCAGGCTGCCGCAACACCAATCATGGGATAACAGAGCGTGAAGCAGAATCGCGATCAGCGCCGCGAGTTCCGCAGCCAGCAGCCGAGTGAATTTTGGAGTTGCCATCGCCGGGCACCAGATTTGTTACGACGGCATCGCTTAACCCTTCTTCGCAATTTTCGACCACGTGTCCTTGAGCGTAACTGTCCGGTTGAAGACCGGGTGGTCGGGGATCGAGTCGGGGTCGACGGTGAAGTAGCCGATGCGCTCGAACTGGTAGCGCGAACCGGCCGGGGCGCCGCGGAGAGACGGCTCCACAACGGCGTCAGTCAGCACCTCGAGCGAATTCGGGTTGATATTGGCGCGGTAGTCATTGCCCTCCTCGACCTCGTCGGGATCTGCTTTGGTGAATAGCTGTTCGTAGAGGCGCACCTCGGCGGGGATGCCTTGGCTGGCTGAGACCCAGTGGATGGTGGCCTTGACCTTCCGGCCGTCGGGGGCGTCGCCGCCGCGCGTGGCCGGGTCGTAGGTGCAACGAAGCTCCACGATCTCGCCCGCGTCGTTCTTGATGACCTCGCGGCAGGTGACGAAGTAGGCCCAACGCAGGCGGACTTCGCGTCCCGGCGAAAGGCGGAAGTATTTCGGCGGCGGCTCCTCGCGGAAGTCGTCCTGCTCGATGTAGAGTTCGCGGGTGAAGGGCACCTTGCGCGTGCCGGCTGATTCGTCTTCGGGGTTATTTATCGCGTCGAGTTCGTCGATTTGGCCCTCGGGGAAGTTCTCGATGACAACCTTGAGCGGCCGAAGAACTGCCATGACCCGCGGGGCGCGGCGGTTGAGGTCGTCGCGGACGCAGTGTTCGAGCAGGCCGTATTCAATGATGCCCTTGAATTTGGCCACGCCGATACGCAGGCAAAGTTCACGAATGGCCTCGGGCGTGAATCCCCGGCGGCGCATGGCCGAGAGCGTGGGCATGCGGGGGTCGTCCCACCCGCGAACGCGTTTCTCCTTCACAAGTTCGAGCAGCTTCCGCTTGCTCATCAACGTGTATTCGAGCTCGAAGCGGGCGAACTCGATCTGCTGGGGATGGTGGATGGGCGGTCCCCAGGGACTGTCCGGACCTCGGCCTTCATTGATGGCGTCGATGAACCAGTCGTAGAGCGGACGGTGGTCCTCGAACTCCAGCGTGCAGATGGAGTGGGTGATGCCTTCGACAGAGTCCTCCAGCCCGTGGGCCCAGTCGTACATGGGATAGATGCACCATTTGTCGCCGGTGCGATGGTGGTGGGCGTGGAGAATGCGGTACATGACCGGGTCGCGCAGGTTCATGTTGGGCGAGGCCATGTCGATGCGGGCGCGGAGCGAGCGCGAGCCGTTGGGGAACTCGCCGGCGCGCATGCGGGCGAACAGGTCGAGATTCTCCTCGATGCCGCGATCGCGGTTGGGGCTGGGCGTGCCCGGCCGGGTGAGCGTGCCCCGTGTGCGGCTGACTTCGTCCGGGGTCAGATCGCAGACGTAGGCCTTGCCCTTGCGGATGAGTTCCACGGCCCAGTCGTGCATCTGCTGGAAATAGTCGGAGGCGAATAGAATCCGATCGCCCCAGCCGTCGCCGAGCCACTTCACGTCGGCAATGATGGAGTCGACGTATTCCTGCTCCTCCTTTTCCGGGTTGGTGTCATCGAAGCGGAGGTTGCACAGCCCGCCGTACTTTTCGGCCAGGCCGAAGTTGAGACAGATGCTCTTGGCGTGGCCGATGTGCAGGTAGCCGTTGGGCTCCGGGGGGAAGCGGGTGTGGACGCGTCCGCCCCACTTACCGGTCTGGAGATCGCGTTCGATGATCTGCTCGATGAAGTTGAGCGAGGCTCGGGGTTCGGTACTCATGGGTCGTGGTGTTCAAATGGAGGTTAGCACGCTCCTTACAGGGGGAGCGTAGAACGGGCCATTATCAAAACGCAGCGGGGGACTGTCCAGCGACGGACGCCGCACGGGGCATGGGGTTCGGTCCGGAGGCGGCGATTTCCGCGAGAACTTGGCCGGGCGAAGGGGAGCGGATACCATGTCCGGTGATGCGCTCGCCGGGCTGCCGTTCGCTGTATCGCCCGGATTTTCCCAACCGCAGGCGCTCGTAGCTCAGTAGGATAGAGCACCGGTTTCCTAAACCGGGGGTCGCAGGTTCGAATCCTGCCGGGCGCAGTGTACGCATCAGAAGGCTTCTTCCCTTTGGAGCATTTGATTGAAGATTACCACGATTCGCAACATCGCCATTATCGCCCACGTCGATCACGGCAAGACCACGCTCGTGGACCAGATGCTGCGCCAGTGCGGACAGTTTCGCGAGGCGCAGGTCGCGGGCGAGCGTATTCTCGACTCCAACGACCTGGAGCGTGAGCGCGGTATTACGATCCTCGCCAAGAACATCGCCATTCAGTACCACGGGACGAAGATCAACCTGATCGACACGCCGGGGCACGCCGACTTCGGCGGCGAGGTCGAGCGCGTGCTGAAGATGGCCGACGGGTGTCTGCTGCTGGTGGACGCCTTCGAGGGGCCCATGCCGCAGACGCGTTTCGTGCTCCGCAAGGCCTTCGAGAATCGCCTGCGACCGGTGGTGGTGATTAACAAGATCGACCGGCCGGACGCCCGTCCCGACGGCGTGCTCGAGGAAGTGCTCGACCTGTTCATCGAGCTCGGCGCCGATGACGAAGCGCTGGAATTCCCCGTCGTGTACAGTTCGGCGACGCAGGGGTACGCGACGCTCGATCCCCAGGAGCGACGGACCGACATCTTTCCGCTGTTCGACACGATCTTGTCGCACGTTCCGGCCCCGGACGTGGACCCGGCCGCGCCGCTGCAAATGCTCATCACCACGCTGGACTACAGCGACTACGTCGGGCGAATCGGCATCGGACGGGTGTTCGCAGGAACGATCCGCGCCGGGGAGAATGTGGTATTGATTCACCGCGACGGCACGCAGGAAAACCAGCGCGTGGGCGAGCTGCACATGTTCGACGGGCTGGGGCGGCTGAAAGTCCCGGAGGTTCTGGCCGGGGACATCTGCGCGGTCGTCGGCATGCAGACGGTGGACATCGGCAACACGATTGCCTCGGTCGAGAATCCGCAGCCGCTTCCTATTATTCGCATCGATGAGCCCACGCTGCACATGACGTTCCGGGTGAATGATTCGCCGTTTGCCGGGCGATCGGGGAAGTATCTTACGTCCCGTCATATTCGCGATCGATTGGAGAAGGAGCTGCGCAGCAATGTGGCCCTGCGCGTCGAGCCGGGGTACACGCCGGAGGAATTTCATGTCTCGGGACGGGGCATGCTGCATCTTTCCGTGCTGATCGAGAACATGCGGCGAGAGGGGTTCGAACTGGCCGTGGGAAAGCCCAAGGTCATCTTCCGCGAGCTCGGCGGGAAGAAGACCGAGCCGATCGAACTGTGTGTCATTGACGTTCCAACGCAGTATGTGGGCGCAGTGATGGAGCTCATGGGCGGGCGGCGGGGCGTCTGCCGCAACATGGAGACGCGGGGGGAATCGTCGCTGTTGGAGTTCACCATACCCGCGCGGGGATTGATCGGATTGCGCAATCGCATGCTCAACGCAACGAGCGGCGCGGCCAACATGCATCACAACTTCTTCGAGTACGAGTACTTCCGTGGTGACATTCCCCGCCGCAAGAATGGCGTGCTCATCGCCAATGAGCCCGGGCAGGTCACCGCCTACGCCCTCGACGGTCTGGCCGATCGGGGGGAGTGGTTCGTGGCGCCCGGGGCCCAGGTCTATGCCGGGCAGATCGTCGGGGAGCACTGCCGAGACAACGATCTGGAGGTCAATTGCTGCCGGGCGAAAAAGATGACCAACATCCGGGCCGCTTCCGCCGACAAAACCGTGGTGCTCAAGCCGCCGCGCGTACTGTCGCTCGAGTCGGCACTGGAGTTCATCGAGGACGATGAGCTCGTAGAGGTCACCCCGGACGGAATCCGCATGCGAAAGCGGCTGCTCTCGGAGGTCGAGCGCCGCCGGGCACTGCGAAAGTCAGGCTGAGAATCGCGTAGCGCTCCGGCCTACGTTGTCGGCACGCACTTGCAGCTTGATCCGATGGGCGTGTCGGCGCGGGACCAGACCTTGCGAAAGCGCTGTTCGACACGGGCGGCTTCCGCATTGGCGCCGCGGGCGCGGAGGCAGCGGCTCAGGCCGTAGAGCGACCAGCCGTTTTCGGGCCAGTTCTCCAGATCTTCCCGATAAACCTGCTCCGCTTCGGAATAGCGGCCTGCGTCAAGCAGGACGGCACCGAGCGTGTGCCGCACGGGCTGCATCCACTCCGGAGGTTCCATGTAGCGGAGCTGGTCCTCCAGCTTGATCGCTTCGCGCAACTCGCTGACCGCCTTGTCAATGTCACCCTTGCGATAGGCCAGTTCGCCGTTGATGAAATGCTCCCCGATGTCGAGGACGTCGTGCGCGGGACTGATGGCCATGACCGCGTCCGGAGGGATCTTCCCGACGGCCTCGCGGTAAGCGGCCTGCTCCTTTTCCGCTTCCTTGATTTTGCCTTTGGCGGCATAGGCGACCGCTCGATTCATGCGCCACATGGCCGTGGTGATTGGCCAGTATTTGGGCGGTGCCGGCTCCTTGAGGATGTCGTCCCAGCGGCCGAAACGCTTTAACGCGTCGTACTTCGCGCCCATGTAGGGGTCTACGAAGGCCGCCTGTTCGCGGGCAAAGTCCTTGGGGACGGTATCCACGACCTGCTCGGCGGCACGAAGGGCCACCTCGGCCCGGCCTTCCATCGTGGAGGCAAAGCAGAGCATATGCGCGTTGTGGGCCATGTAGACGCTGTAAATCCCCTGCTTGGGCGACAGGCGGCGATAGGCATTGTCGGCCTTGATGGCTTTTTCATTCTGGATCGACGCCATTGCCCACCGGCCGGTCAGCACGTCGATATGTGAGGGCATGTGCAGGAGATGGCTCGAGGCGGGGACCATGTCACGGAGACGATTGGCGGCGTCGTTGGCCAGCTCCGGATGCAGCGACGGCTCGATGGTGTGGATGTACAAGTGGTTCGCGCCGGGATTCTCAGGATCCATCACCAGAACCCGATTCAAAACCTGGATGATGGTTTCCGTGCCCGGCTGCGGCCTGCCGTCCTTCGTCCAGAGATCCCACGGGCGAAGGTCCATCATCGACTCGGCATACAGCGTTCCGACATCGGAGTCGTCGGGATATTTCTCCCAAACTTCAGCCATGGCTTTTGCGTAGGCCTGGTCGAGAGAGGACCGATCTTCCGGCTGGGGGTCGGCGTATCGCGCGGCGAGGGCGTTGATCAGGGCCTGTTCGACGGGCGTTGCGTTTCCGGCAGTTGCCTGAGCCTTCTGAAGTGCGTACCAAGCCGCCTTTGCGCGATCCGGCGGAACCATGGGGAAGTTGATGTGCGGTCCGTTGCACAAGGCCACGCCCCACCAGCACATGGCGCAATCCGGGTCGAGCTTGGCGGCGTACTCGAAGGAGCGAATGGCCTCGTCGTGGTTGAAGGCGAATGCCCACGTGAGCCCTTGATCGAAGTACCTCTGTGCCTCGGGTGAATTCGTAGTGACCGCGCGTTTGTGCGGGCCCATGCCTTCGAATAGTGGGGGCGGCGAGGAGAGAGAGCGTTGTGCCGACGCGGAATAGCCGGCGGATTCCTTCTTGCCCTGGCAGCCCGCAAAGAAAGTGAGTGAAATACAGAGCAGCAAGGCCACGTGTCTGGGATTCATTTCTCTCCTCCGGGATGGAACAGGCTGACGCAACATGGTCTCTATCCTGGCTACCGAGCCTCGTCAATTGAGCATGCGTAACATTCATTGTCCGGCGGGGCTTGCCGCGGGCAGGTACTTTTCCATCAGCATTCGGGCGATCCGCTTGGCAATGGCCGACGTGTCCGGATTGCCCGTAATCTGTCGTGTTACATAGGCTCCCTCGAGGACGAGTGACATCTCCTGGGCAAAGGCCTTGGGGTCGGCCGCGCCGGCGTATCCAGCAAGTTCGCGGATGATGTCCTCCATAGCCTTCTTGTGTTCGGCGGCGGCGATATGCGCGGGATCATGGCGCCGCGGGAACTGCACGGCAACGTTGACGAAGAAGCAGCCATTGTATTCGTCCTGAACAAGGAACTCCTCGACGACGTCGAACATAGCCTCAAGCTGCCCGCGGGGCGTATCACCACCGGTCTTCCGGAGCATGGCGCAGAACGTGTCTCGCCACCACCGGTCATGCCAGCGAAGCACTTCACTGACGAGGTCATCCTTGCTCTCGAAGTGATTGTAAAAGGTCGTCTTGGTGACACCGACAGTCGAGAGAATGGCATCCAGCCCCACGGCGTGGAAGCCCTGCTCGTAGAACAAGTCGTGGGCCGTACGGATCAATCGCTGACGCGTGTCCTGCGCCATGGAAATGCCCCTTGGGGATGGTCCGATCTGGTTTTCTGCCGCCTTCCGGTGCCCGAGATAACAGGGGAGTACCGCAAGGTTGACTCGAAGTCAAGGTAATTTGGACCTTCAGTACACTCCCTTTGAGCCTGTTTTGGTGCATCTTATAGGCGTGCCGCGAGGATGACGGAGCAACGAAGCTCGCTCGCGGACAGACGTGCCGGGCCGGCACAGGACCAAGAGGAGATGAATCATGCAGGCGACGATGACGAGCAAGATCAACGGAATCGACACGGATGCCCTGAAGGCGACGATGGAGGCGATCCGGCAGGACCACGCCAAGGGGATGGCACGGTTCAACGTGACCACGGCGTGGATGGGCGGTACGCGGAGCGAGACTCGCGTGGAGAACTGGGGCCTGGGCGGTCAGGTTCTCCCCAAGAACTTCACGATCAGGATTGACGAGCCGCCGGAGCTTCTGGGGACAAACACGGCAGCCAACCCCCAGGAGTACCTTATGGCCGCGATGAATGCGTGCATCATGGCCACATGGGTCGCGGCGTGCTCGATGCAGGGCATCGAGCTGGAGAGCCTGGAGATCGATTCGTGCGGGGAGCTGGACCTGCGCGGCTTCCTCGGGTTGGACAAGAAGATCAAGCCGGGTTACGACGAAATCGAGTACACGGTGCGGATCAAGGGCAATGGGACGCCCGAGCAGTATGCGGCCGTCCACCGTTGGGTGGAGGCGACTTCGCCGAACTATTTCAACATGGCCAATGCGATTCGCATGAAGGCCAATGTGGTGACGGATTAGGCGGCGGGGCACCCCAACTGAGGGCACGCACAACGAGCGGTGCGGGCGGGTCCATCCTGTCCGTGCCGCTTTTCTTTGGTATAGTCCTGTTGTTTGTGCCGTTCGGTTCATGGGGAGTTCCGGCATGGGCTATGATTTGCGGAATCGCGTGGTGCTCGTCACCGGGGCGTCGAGCGGCATCGGGGAGGCGGCCGCGCGCGCCTTTCATGGGGCGGGCGCGAGGGTCGTCGCGGCGGCGCGCTCGCTTGAGAAACTCAAGGCACTGGCCCAATCGCTTGGCGGGGATCGCGTTCTTCCGGTTTCCATGGATGTGACGGACGCGTCGGATCGGGGGCGCGGATTGGCGCAGATCCGCGAGCGATGGGGCGGAGTGGACGTCCTGGTGAACAACGCCGGTTGGGGGAGCTTCGCGTCGGTCCTGCGTATGCCCGAGGAGCATCTGGATCGCATGCTGGCGCTTAATTTCGCGGCGCCGATTGCGTTGATCCAGGCCGTGCTGCCGGAGATGATCGATCGAGGTTCGGGGCAGATCATCAATATTTCATCGGTGGTGGGGCACCAGCCCATGCCGCGTATGGCGTCGTATAGTGCCACGAAGGCGGCGCTGAATGCGTTGTCCACGGCGTTGCGCCTCGAATTGCGGGGCACGGGGGTGGACGTGCTCCTGGTCGCGCCGGGTTCGACGAACACGCCGTTTTTCGAGGTTGCCGGGAGCGTGGATGTTCGGGCGGTGCGGCTCGGGCAGGCGCAGTATTCCCCGGAGCGCGTGGCGCGGGCCATTGTCACGTCGTCACGGCGGCGTCGGCGAGAGGTGACGCTGACGCCGGCCGGTAAGCTGATCGTGTTCATTAGGCGGTTCTCCCACCGGTTTGCGGATTCCCTGATCTACCAGACGGCCAAGCATGCCATGCCGGAAATGAAGTCCTCGCAGGGGTCCTCGCGGGAGGGTGCGGAACCGACTCCTTCGTAAATGGCATCAGGAGCGTCCCTCCATTAGTATATAACGCGCGGGGCGCGCGCCCCGGGGAGGCATTATGAGTGAGCGCCCGCGCCGGCTCTATCTGGAAACTATGGGCTGCCAAATGAATGCGCTCGACAGCGAGCTCGTCATGGGGCGCCTTCGCGCGCTCGGATTCGAGTCAACCTCGGACATGGCGAATGCCGACGTCGTGCTGATCAACACATGCAGCGTGCGCGATCATGCGGAGCAGAAGGCGTTGTCCCGACTTGGGGCGCTTCGTCGACCAAAAGAGCGCAACCCGGACATGGTGATCGGGATTCTGGGCTGCATGGCGGAGCGCGATCCGGACGGCATATTGCAGCGGATGCCGCACGTCGATCTGGTGTGTGGACCCGGGGAGTTGAACAAGGTCCCGGCGCTGATCGAGGAGGTGACGGCGTCGCGGACCCGGGCAGTGGCGCTGGCGCAGTCGCAGTCGCGGAAGAACACGCCGCTGAATCGAGCGCTGGAGTTCGACTCGATGGAGGCGCTTGACCTGTCGCGCGACCCGGAGTCGGGTGCGTCCGTGTTGCAATCGTATATCCGGGTGCAGCGCGGGTGTGACAAGTTCTGTACCTTCTGCGTTGTTCCGTTTACGCGCGGCCCGGAGCGGAGCCGACCACCGGGGCAAATCGTGGACGAGGCGCGCATGCTCGTCGATCGCGGGGCCAAGGAAGTCACGCTGCTCGGGCAGACCGTGAATAGCTATGTTCATCCAGAAGATGGGCGCGAGGTACGATTCGCGGAGCTGCTGGAGCGCGTAGCGGGCGTTTCCGGGCTGGAGCGTGTGCGCTTCGTAACGAGCTATCCCGGGGATTTCACGCACGATATTCTGGAAGTGATGCGCGACGTCCCTCAGGTCTGCGAGTATCTGCACCTGCCCGTGCAAAGCGGAAGCAACGCCGTGCTCCAGCGCATGCGCCGACAGTACACCGTCGAGCAGTACGTGGAGCTTGTGGATCGGGCGCGGGAGACCGTTCCGGGACTGACCATTGCGAGCGATTTCATCGTCGGATTCTGCGGCGAGACGGAGGAGGAGCACGAGGCGTCGCAATCGCTGGTGGAACGATGCCGGTTCAAAAATATCTTCGTGTTCAAGTATTCGCCCCGGCCAGGGACCGTGGCCGACAAGCGGCAAGCGGATGACGTGCCTGATGAGATCAAGCGGCGGCGCAACGTCGAGATGCTCAAGCTGCAGGAGTCGATTTCGATTCAAGCGAACCAGTGTTGGCTGGGCAGGGCCGTTGAAGTGCTTGTCGAAGGTTTCAGTAAAGCGGCGCTTCGGGCACAGGAGGCAGAGCAAACGCGTGGCGAAGAAGTGGGTTGGAAGCGGAGCGATCAACTGGTCGGCCGGACGCGCGCGGATCACATTGTGGTGTTTCCCGGTGAAGCGCAGCACATCGGGCGGGTCGCGTCCGTGCGGATCGTCGCGGCGACCGCATTGACGTTACACGGCAGGCTGATTGACCATGGAGACGTTGAGATCGGCGGATCGGAAGGGCGCGATTCCGCGGCGAATTCTGATCCGTTTTCTCAGGGACGCGCAGGGGGCGCGTTGCCTGTTCTTCGAGCGTGATGTAACAGGGGACTTCGTTCGACGACGTGTTTGATGGACGTTGGCGCGAAATCTCAGGTGGGGTAGACTGAGAACTATGAACTCGACAACGGTCAGTCCGGCGCCTCGGCCGACCTTGCCGGCGCCAAAGAAAGAGAAACCGCCGCAACGACCCAAGCTCTACAATGTCATCCTTCTCGATGACAACGACCATACCTACGACTACGTGATCGGCATGCTGGAGAAGTTGTTCGGGTATTCGGCCGAGCAGGCTTATCAACTGGCATGCTCCGTCGATACAACCGGTCGCGTGGTTGTGGAGACGGCGCCGCTGGAGCGGGCAGAGTTCAAGCGCGACCAGATCCATGCCTTCGGGCGGGACTGGCGCATTCCGCGGTGCTGCGGGAGCATGACGTCGATTGTGGAGCTGGTCTCGAACTAGGCGGACGGCGGGTCCGTTGCCGCGGAGTGTGCGGTGGGATGGAGGGCGAGGTTCGATAATCGGCCCGTTCGGCGCCGGAATCTTGCACTCGAGGCACGCCGTGGGCGACGTTGGTTTGGATCGCTGCCGAATTCGGGGTTGTTCCATGGGGAGGCGGGATTGACATGCCCCGGCCGGCCTCGTACGCTTTTGTCGAATTGGCTGCGGGTGTAGCTCAGTGGTAGAGCGTCACGTTGCCAACGTGAATGTCGAGGGTTCAAGTCCCTTCACCCGCTGTTTTTGAAGGCCGTTGTCCACGAGCGACAACGGCGTCCAACTCTTGACGGGTGCGCCGTTTACGGCGAGCCCGTCGACCTTCCCACAAGCCCTCGGAAAACTCCCCGTTTTGCCACCGGTGGCCTCGGATTGACGGCCGTGGACGCGCGTACGTGCAAGGTTTAGTGCAAGGTGAACTCCGGCGTCACCGGAAGGCGTTGCGCGCGTACCACAAGTCACAAGCGCGAAGTTGCCGCCGTTTGGCTCCTATCTGGCGACTGCTGAGGTTGTGCAAACGCGCGACGTTCGGTCCATTGTGATTATGACATGGCTTGACGGAGCGCGGGTTGGTCAGGGGTGGCAGGCAGCGCCGGCAGGGCGTTGATAGCGCCGGCGACGTCGAGCAGTTTGGGGTCGGTGTAGATGTTGGCGGTGAGCTCGGGCTTGGAGTGACGCATCGCTGCCTGAGCCGTGCGAAGCGGAACGCCGGCCGCGCAGAGGTGGGTGCCGAACGTTACGCGCAACGCGTGTATATCGACGAAGCGATTGCGCTCGTCGCGCTTGGGGATTCCGGCGACGGCGAGATCGCGGTCGAAGATCCGTGTCAGGCCGGACGGAATGTGGAATAGGGGGGCGGACGGGGGCAGTCGGGCAGGGATGGGATGGCCTCGACGGCGTGCAGAATCCTGAGCTTCGCAGAGCCGGTCATTCAGCCATTCGGAGATTCCCTCCGGATGCTTCGTGCGCTGGCAGCATCCGCTCGATGACGGCATCTGCACAGGTGATTCCTCATTCGACGGTACGGCAATTAGGCGAGACAGCCCTACTGGCAGCGCCACAGCACGGAAATTCTGTCGCTCAAGTCGCCGAGAAAGCGGTGTGCAGCAACGCTGAACGTGTTCCGCGGCGCAACAACCACGTCTGAAACCACTCCATGTACACGTAAAACACGGGCGTTACAAAGAGGGTGAGCGACTGAGAGAATAATAATCCACCCACGACCGCCAGTCCCAAAGGCTGGCGCGATTCCGCGCCCGCGCCCAGTCCCAGCGCAATCGGAATCGTCCCCATGAGTGCCGCCATCGTCGTCATCATGATCGGGCGAAATCGCACCACGCAAGCCTCGAATATGGCGTCGCGAGGAGGCAGGCTCCGATCCCGCTGTGCTTCCACGGCGAAATCCACCATCATGATGCCGTTCTTCTTGACCAGGCCAATAAGCATGATGACGCCGACAAAGGCGTAGAGATTCAGGTCGACATCGAAGACCATGAGCGTCAGCAGTGCCCCGAAGCCCGCGAACGGAAGGGCCGTGAGGATGGTTATGGGGTGCAGGTAGCTCTCGTACAGAATCCCCAGTACGAGGTAGATCACGAGAATGGAAATGATGAGCAGCGCTTCGAGCCCCTTCAATGAGGACTGGTAGACCTGCGCGGTACCCTGGAAACTCCCGATGACCGTGGCCGGCAGCATGGTCCGGGCGAGGTTCTCGACCTCGTCCACGGCCGGGCCCAGCGAATATCCTGGTTTGAGATTAAAAGAAACAGTCGCCGCGGGTAGTTGGCCCTGGTGATTGATGGCCAACGGGCCGACCGTGCGCGTGATCTTCGCAATTGCATCCAGGGGTACGAGCGTCCCGTTCGCGGCCCGGATGTGCAATTGGGGGATATTCTGCGGCTGAGACTGGTATTGCGACTGGACGCTGATGATAACCTGATACTGATTGTTCGACCCGTAGATCGTGGAGATTTGCTTTGATCCGTAGGCGCTTCCCAGTGCCAGCTCGATCTGCTCCGGCGTGATGCCCAGCATGGCAATCTTGTCGCGATCAATATCCACGTGCACCTGTGGCGAACGCAACTGCAGATCGGTAGTAACGTCCTGGAATCCGGGTAACTGCTGCATTCGGTCGGCGAGGTCGGGCACCCGCCTGTACAATTCCCCGACATCGGGTCCCTGCAGGGTGTACTGGTATTGGCTCTTTGTGAGATGTCCGCCCAGTCGAATCGGCGGGAGATTTTGCAGGAACGCTCGAATCCCCGGAACGACGGCCAGTTTCACGCGCAGATCCTGGATGATCTCGTCGACGGACTCCTTTCGCTCGGATCGCGGTTGGAGGCGAAGGAACAGCACACCCGTGTTCACACTGGAGGCGCTACCTCCCCGAAATCCAATGCTGGAGAAGAAGCTCTTGATTCGCGGATCCTTCTGGAGAATATCCGCCAGCGCCTGCTGATGGCGGACCATGGAGTCAAATGAAATTCCCTCGGACGCTTCGGTCTGGATGAAGATTCGCCCGGTGTCTTCGCTGGGCAGAAAACCTTTAGGAATAATTCGATAGAGGTGGATCGTGGCGGCGAGAATTGCCGCGGAAATGGTCATCGTGATAATGTGGTGGCGAAGCACCCACCGCAGTGAAGATTCGTACACAGAAAGCGCCGTGTCGAAGACCCGCTCCGTCGCGCGATAGAGCAACCCGTGCCGCGTTTCCGTTCTCGCTCGCAGAAATCGGCTGCAAAGCATCGGCGTCAGCGTGAGGGAGACGAACCCGGAAACGAGAATCGCCACGCCGATGGTCACCGCGAATTCACTGAGCAGGCGTCCCAGGATTCCCCCCAGGAAAATGACCGGAATGAACACCGCGGCCAGCGATAGGGTCATGGAAAGTACGGTGAAGGCGATCTCGCGCGAGCCGTCCAGCGCCGCGCGCATCACTTGCTTGCCTTGCTCGAGGTGCCGGACGATGTTTTCCAGCACGACAATGGCATCATCCACCACGAACCCGACCGACAGCGTCAGCGCCATCAACGAGAGGTTGTCCACGCTGTAGCCCAGCAGATACATGACGGCGAACGTGCCGATCAGCGACATGGGCATGGCCACGCTGGGTATGAGCGTCGCCGAGATGTTCCGCAGGAACAGGAAGATCACCATCACCACCAGGCCCAGCGTGAGCATCAGCGTGAACTTCACGTCCCGGACAGACGCGCGAATCGATTCGGACCGATCGTAGAGCACGTCAATTGAGACCGACGCCGGCAATTGCGCCCGAAAGCCGGGTAGCAGCGCTCGAACGCGATTCACCACTTCAACGGTGTTCGTCCCCGGTTGACGCTGTACGGCCAGGACGATGCCGCGGACGTCACCGTACCAGGCGGCTGTCTTGTCGTTTTCAACACTGTTCTCGATTGTGGCTACTTCATCGAGTCGCACCGGATTGCCGTCCCGATTGGCAACCACCAGCGGAGCGTACGCCGCCGCATCCTTGAGTTGACCGTTGGCTTCCACCGTGAACGCCTGGTGTGTTCCGTCAAGCACGCCCGTGGGTAGATTCACGTTCGCTGATCGTACGGCCGCGACGACCTCATCGATGCCAATTCGCTTGGCCGCGAGCGCGTCTGGGTTGACCCGGATGCGCACCGCGTATTTCTGTGCCCCGTAGACCGCGACCTGCGCGACGCCCGAGACCGTCGAGATGCGCTGAGATAGGTTCGTCTCGGCATACTCGTCGATCGTGTACAAAGGAAGCGTTTCTGAAGTAACCGCGAGGTAGAGCACCGGCGCATCGGCCGGGTTCACCTTCTTGTAGGAGGGGGGCGTGGGCATGTCCGGCGGGAGCTTGGCCTGCGCCCTGGCGATGGCCGCCTGAATATCCTGCGCCGCGGCGTCGATATTTCGATCGAGTGCGAACTGAACCGTGATCTGCGACGAGCCCAGAAAGCTGGTTGACGTCATCGAATCCAACCCCGCGATCGTCGAAAACTCCCGCTCCAGCGGCGTCGCGACCGACGACGCCATCGTCTCCGGACTCGCCCCTGGAAGATTGGCGGTCACTTGGATCGTCGGAAAATCCACGTTGGGCAGGTCGCTGACCGGCAGCACCCGGTAGCTCATGATCCCGAAGACCATGATCCCCAGCATGACCAGGCTGGTCATCACCGGACGGCGAATGAACGGCTCTACGATGTTCACCCGGGTACCCCTTCGGCGGTTACCGACGGCAATTCGGAATGTTCAACCGCGCGCACCTTCGAGCCGGGAAGCAACCGCAACTGCCCATCGGTCACCACTGCGTCCCCGACCTCGACGCCGGCTTCGATCACCGTCTGGTCGGCCACATTCGGGCCAACCGTCACCGACCGCATCTCCACCGTGTTGTCTTTCCCCGCCACAAAGACGAAGCTCCCCTTCTGCCCGGTTTGAATAGCAGGGGAGGGCACAACAACGGCCTGACGCAGCATCGAGAGGGTTACTGCCACATTGACGAACCGTCCCGGCCAGAACTTGAGGTCATCGTTCTGGAAGACCGCCTTCATCAGCACCATCCCGCTGTCCGTGTTCACCTCGTTGTCGATGAACGTGAGCTTGCCTTCCGCCCGGGTACGCGCGTCGTTGGGAAACGCCGCCTCGACGGCCAGCGGGCCCGACGCCAACTGCTTCCGGACTGCGGGCAGGTGCCGCTCGGCCACGGAGAAGTTCACGTAGATTGGACTGAGCTGATTGATCGTGACGAGCGCGGTCTCGTTTTCTTTGACGATGTTCCCGGGGTCCACCAGCAGATTTCCCGCACATCCGTCGATCGGCGAGCGGATCTCGCAGTATTCCAGGCGGAGTCGCGCATCGTCCACTGCCGCCCGATCCGCCTCGACCTGCGCCCGCGTCGAATCCGCGTTTGCCTTGGCCTGATCGCGCTCCCGGTCCGCCGCCATGTTCCGCTCGAACAGACCTTCAATCCGCGCGTATTCCTGCTCGGCGTTCAGTGCCAGCGCCTGATCCTTCAGCAGCGTTGCCTCCGCAAGCCGCAACGCCGCTGCAAACGGCCGCCGGTCGATGCTGAACAGCAGATCACCCGCTTTGACCTGCTGTCCTTCATCGAAGTGAACCCCGACAAGCTGACCCTCGACCTGCGACCGGATCGTGACCGACGCCATTGACTCCGCCCAGCCGATCGCCTTGACCTGGATGGGAACATCCTCGCGAACGGCTTTCGCCAGCGACACCGGTACGGCCGACTCGTCACTGGTGTTGTTGCCCGACGTCGCTGCTGCGGATAATGCCGTGTCGTTGCATCCCGCGCACCAACAGCCGCCAAACGCGATTGCGCTGGCCACGACAAGGCATCGAAAGACGAACGATGACCGTACGTGTCGATTCATGGTGATTCCGCCTCCGGCGCTGTCGCGCGCCGCCGCCGCTCTTTGTCAGAGAGTAAGCCATTGAGAACGATGTCCACGATTTCGTTGGCCTGCTCGGCCGGCGGTTTCACTCGCCCCGCGAAGAAATTCGTGAACATGGTTCCATACGCGAGATTGCTGATCGCGCTCGTAATCGCTTCCACCGGCAGATCCCGGACCCTTCCGTCGGCGATCAGGTCCACGTAGAGTTGCCGCCACCGGGCCAGATTGGCTTCACGGTGTTCAAAGTAGGTGGGCTTCCTCCTTCCCTTGAAAACCGCCCGCTCTTGGATGACCAGTTCGGCGAACTCGGGACGTTCGTCAAAGAACTGCAGATATGCGGAGATCGCCGCTGCGATTCGCGCCAACGGGTCTTCAACAGGGGCAATCGCGGCATCCACGGACTCGCGAATGCAACGCATGCCCCGGTCCGCCGCTGCAAGGAACAGCTTTTCCTTGCTTGGGAAGTAGCGGTAGATCGTCCCTTTTCCCACGCCGACCGCGTCGGCGACGACCTGAATGTCCGTGCCGGCGTAACCTCGTTGGGCGAAGATCTTTGCCGCGGTATCCAGAATCTGGCTGCCGCGGCGGGCGGCTAGATCCGGATCAACCGGCCTGCCGCGGCCCTTGGTCTTGCCAACTACCATGAGTGCCTCGGATTATTCGACGGACTCGTCCGTCAGCTAATTATAGCGACTGGACGATCGTTCGCCATCCTGCTTTTCGACCGCTTTTCAATAAACTGGCCAGTTCAGCAACATCGTCGCCTCGGTTGGCGGTGATGTCGTCGTCGTCGGCGCGATTGGCCACGTCGTCGTGTCATCGGACGAGTCGGCGTTCAGCGCCGAGATTTCCAGCGCACCCCTTTCTCAGCGCGACTACGCGATCCTCCACGCCGGCCTCGCAGGCCCCGGGAAGTAGGCCATCCTGGGATTGCATGGACGGCGACGCGGGCAGGTCCAATGGCCTTATGGAATTCGCGATGTTTCAGTTTGGCTTCGACGGTTGATCATGATCTTGCACGTGACGGGTCACCGTGTCCAAATGACACCTGCGCCGTGTGTGATCACCCCGGAGCAGGCATTTCAACCGGTGCTGTTAACTGCCGGGTCGGCTGTTAACGAGATAAACGGAGAGCACGGGGCCAAGACGACCCCGCGCAAACCGGCCAGGACACGAGAAACCACGCTCTCTGGCCGTTCGGCCCGGTCTGGTCGCATCTGTAAACCCTTGCGATTCCTCGAGTTAAAACGAGGGAACCCAGGCGTACATGTCGTGGTCGTCAAGTGAAAAGTGCTGCATTAAATGCGGACCACCCGGGTTATTATCGCCGAACCGGGTGGTACCGCGCAGATTCAAGCCCTGGGTCAAGGGATTCCCGTCCACCCCCTGGCCGTCCGAAGAATCCGTACTCACAATGGCACAAAGACTTATGCGTTGACGTACGGAAACGCGTGGGTACGCTCGATTTGTCGCTTTCATCGGAGTCCGGAGTTGCGAAATGAGCCGGGCTCAGTTGGTTCTCACCTTGGTACGGAGTCTCGTTTGCGACCGGGCTGAGGCGGCGGGCGAGAAGCTCGGGCTGCGACAGCCACTTGCCGTCCTGCGCGAAAAGACCAAGCGACGGGCTCCGGCGTGCGCATAGTGGGCGGTTGAAATCACGCGAGTATTTCCTCTGTGGCCACCGGATGCTCAAACAATGCCTCGAACCGTGCTCACGATAGCTGATGTCGCCTCGGCGCTTGGACTCGATCTACGTGCAGTGGAGCGACTGGCGGAGGCTGGTGACCTGCCGGGGCGAAAGGTCGACGGCACCTGGAGGTTCCGCTCGGCCGAAGTCGCCGAATGGGCCGGCCGACACCTGGGTTCGTTCCCGAGAGGAGAACTCAGAAGGAGGCCAACACCCGGTGCCGACCTTCTCGTACATCTCGCGTTGCATGAAGAGACTGTGGCCGTTCCCCTGACGGCGACAACACGTTGGTCCGTCTTGAGCGAACTGGTCGGGCTGGCCGATCGAAGTGGTCAAATCAATGACGCGCGAGGACTGTTAATGGCCGTCGTCGAGCGCGAAAAACTGCAATCAACCGCACTACCCGGCGGCATTGCGATTCCGCACTGTTCGCAGGTTGGAAAGCACGTGCAGGAGTGGCCGGTAATCGCGGCTGGTCGGGTTGACCGCGGCATCCCTTTCGGAGACCCGGCCGGACACCTCACCGATTTGTTCTTCCTTCTTTGCTGCGTGAACTATCGTCAACACCTCTTGTACCTTGGACGGCTGAGCCGTCTGTTGTCTGAATCTGCGCTTCCTAACAGGTTGAGGGCTGCTGATTCGGCTGGAGAGTTCGTTAGCAATCTTTGCGACGCGGAAAAGGCGCTCTGCGCGGCCAAGTAGAAGTTCGCCAGAGCCCGCTTGTACTGCTCGCCGCACGTCGTCAAACAGAATTTCGAGCAGCGCCCCATTCGGCATCGAACCGTCAGTTCTGACACGCGTTGAGGGCGGCGCGGATCGTGGCGCGGATGTCGGAGAACTCCTGCGATCCGTCCTCGGCTTCGTGCAGGTGGTCGAAGGCGTAGGAGTAACAGGCGGGGCGGGCGTCCACGTGTAAGAACAGACCGAATTCAATTGCTCCAATCTGGCGTCGCAGCCGCAGGGGCGGCCGGTGAGGGCATTGAGTAACTTCTTGAAGGCGTCGCTGCCGACATGGTCGACCGTGCGGGCGATCGTATCGCTGGCCCCGCCGTCGTCGGGTCTCGCGAGACGGGCGATCGTTTGGACTCCCCCATGGACGCGAGACGCCTGCCCTTACCTGCACAGGATCGCGCCGCACGGCCTCGTCCACCATCCGTAATCGACAATCGAAATCAACACCGGGGGAAGGGGGCGGTGTGTCCCAACCCGCTCACGGGCCCGGCCACAACGAATCAGCTCGTCTCACTCGACACCTCATGAAATATGGCGGCTAGCTCCCGCAATCCGTCGGATCCTTGGCGCAAAAGCCGGGTGCCAGACAGAACATGACTCCGACGGACCCGTCGCCGCCGCAACCGCTCCAACACGTCTCCCCGCTCAGGGTGCAATCACCGTCACTCGAGCACTGAGCGCAGCTTGACGCGATATCAATTCCCTCGTACTCGAGACATTGGGCCCCTTCCGTGCAGGTGTCGCAATTCCCAAAGAAGAAGCAAACGTTGCAATCGTCGTAGCAATACTCCGTGTCGCTGTCGCACGGCTGGTCGTAAAAGCAGATCCCGGGCGTGAAGACATTATTATTTGTTGCGCCGCACTGCGGGTTAATCTTGCATGGACTGGTATCGACTAGCGCCTGGCAGCTGTTACCGCAGGAACCGCAGTGCTCCAGATCGTTGTCAATGTCGACGCACTCGCCGCTGCAGCAGTAGATCGACCTCTCGTTGTTCTGCGGGCAGCCGCCGTTCTCCTCGCTTACGTTGCCGCAGCACTTCTTGCACGTTCCGGTCTCGCCGTCCCGCGCGAGCCGGCTGCCCTTACAGCAGAACAGGTCGTCGGGCGCGTCGTTATCGCAATGGAACCCGTTGAGATCGCCGATGACGTAGAAATCGTCCCCGTCGCAGGCGCCGCCTTCGCTGACAGCCAGGCTGGCACACTCTCCGTTCTGGCAGGCGTCCGTCCCGTTGTTGCACGGCGTACCATTGGCCGGGGTAGTGCCCTTCTTCTCGCAGGTCAGCGGAACCAAACTGACCTGTGGCGGCACGATGCAGGTCTCTCCGGGGTCGCATTCGCTATCGCTGGTGCAACGCGGTGCGAATGGGCCCCCACCCCCTACGGGGTCGACGGCGCAATGACCATGGCAGAGATACTGGGCTTCGCATTCTCCGCTCGACCGGCAAACATCTCCAATGTTGGCGATCACATCCGGCGGGCAATCGACGCTCTGCCCGTCGCAGTACTCGGGGGGGTTACAGGCACCGTCCGACACACCGAACAGATCGATTTCGCGCCGACAGGCCACGTCCGGGCCGTAGAGCTGATTGGCAGGGCATCCTCCGTTGGCGTTGTACAGTTCCTGCCGATCGCATACGCCGGCTGCTTGCCTGCAAACATCCACGCCGGGACAGATACAGGAACCACCTGAATTGCAGACGCCCTCGTCGGGACACCGACCCTGGATGCACGCAGCACCCTGGACCCTGTTTTGGGCCACCGAGGGACAAGCCTTGTTCAGGCCATCGCATTTGATGTCTTTTTGGCACGTGCCGGTGTTATCATCACACACGTATGAGGTTCCCCTGACCCTGTCTTGCAGGCATTCGCCGTTCGCGTCGTAAAAATCGTCCCGATCGCAAGCACCCTGCGTAGGCCAGCAACGCGTCAGGCCGGGGCAAACGCAGTTGATGTTCCCGGATTGATCGCCACACACTCCGGCGCCCGGGCAGGCGTTGTTCGTGTCGCAGAACGAACCGACAGGTTTCGATGTGGAACCGTTGGGACAAGCCGCGCTGGCACCGTCGCACGTTTTGTCCTCTTTACACGTGCCGGTATTGTCTTTGCAGATGGTCGTGTTCGGGGCGAACCCATCGGGCGGACAATGTGCGCTGACGCCGTCGCACGTCTCCGCCACGTCACATACACCGGCGGCTACGCGGCAGGTCGCACCGCTAGCTCGGACGTCGTCCGCTGGACACGCCGCGCCGGCCGTGCCAGGGCAGAATTCGGCGGTGTCGCATTCACCAGCCGACGGGCGACAGACCACATCGCCCGGGGCAACCACGTCCGACGGGCAAACCTCGGAAACGCCGTCACAGAACTCGGCAGAATCGCAAAGATCACCGGAACCGGTGCGACAAAGAATGCTGGTCGGAGCCGGAGACCAACTCGTTTCACTTTGCCACGGGTCGCAAATTCGACAGTTGTTGGGGTACGCGTCTCGGTCCCCGGGCCGGTATGTGACACCATCGATTTCGCACTGCGCGGGCTTGAAGAGTACAGTGATCCTGCCCAGGTCCGCCATGTCCACGTCACCGTCGTTGTCGGTATCGAAGCAGTCGCAACCGTCACCCGGAGTGCCGACGCCGGGACCGCCAAAGCAACCGACGAAACCCGCCATATCATCCAATTCGATGAAACCGTCAGCACCGGCATCAGCTGTGCCCTGTCCGCCGGCGCATGTATCGCACGCGTTCGCAATCCCGTCGGCGTCGGTATCCAGTTTGTCGTCACCGCCTGCGCATACGTCGCAGTCGTCGGGCACATTGTCGTTATCGGCATCAGGTTCGCAGGCATCTGGTACGCCGTCGTTATCGCAGTCGGAGTCGCACGCGTCGGGAACACCATTGTTGTCGCAGTCGTCCGCCCGTTTCAGCACGATGTTGTCGGCCCAGGCGTCAGCAGGGAACTCTGTCCAAATGGTAATGCGCAGTTCGTGAATAGGTGATTCGAACGTGGATACCAAGGTACCGCTGCCGACGCTCGGAGCGCTCTGCGTTTCCGTCTGGACTCCATCCACGTAGCCGTCGAACCGGACGGTGAGCCCGGTGTTGTTGTAGTCCGCGCTCACAAACCGGAATAACTCACCGCCGGTCGCAACGATACTCGTCGCGCTGGTCCCGAACCGGTCGGCATCACCCAGCGCCGGCGCAGGACCTCCGAAGTTGACAAGGTCGGGTGTGTTGGTGACAGGACTGAGTGCGTAACCGAGATGCGAAAACGGGGCTAACGCCCCAACAGGTTGATCGTCAAAGCGGATGGCCACTTCTCCCAACTCGCACACGTCGGACAGTCCATCACCGTCGCAATCTTCGCCAACCCCGCAGTACAGGCCGGCAACCTGATCCGCCGAAAGCGCAACGTCGAAAACCTGAAACATCGCCAATTCTCCGGCAAACGAGCCGGCCGAGTTGATGCTGCCGAAGCGGAGATCCTGGTGCGGCGTTACGTTGCCGGAAACCGCTGTCGGATCAAAGGCGGAGTCGAACACGCCGTCGACGTAGTACTTGAACCCCTGGCTGTCATCGCGATCGACGGTTACGACGAGATGGTGCCACGCCGTGTCGTCGATTCTTGCCGCGAAGTCCGGCTTGACGTTGGTAACGTCGTCGTCGATCCGAAGCCGGATCGAGTCGTTGAAAGCAATTTGAAGCTGGAACCCGGGACCTTCCCCCTCTGCGTCGTTCGCATTCCCGTTGGCGTCGATGATGTCACCGCGACCGGATGTGTCCGTCCTCCGGACCCAAGCCGCGATCGTGAAATCGCCCGTCCCGAAACCGGTGAAAAGTGCGTTGTCCACTTCTATGGCGTCGTTGCTGTCGTATGGAGAATCCGTGCCAAAGACCGCGGCCTGACCAAGACCGGCCGGAACACCAAGTATGGTAAATCCGACTTCGGCGCCCACAACGCCGTGAGCTACCCCCGAGGAGTCGGCCCCGCTCCCGTCGAAGCGGTACTCGTGAATCGGGGCCTGCGCCAGGGCCCGTCCGGGCCCGAAGGCTTGGACGGCCAAGACCATCGCCAGTGCCATCGGGAATGTACCGCTAGTGATTCGATTGAAGCTTGACATCTGTTCTCCTCTCGTCCGTTCGCGTGCTGCTTGTGCGGCAACGCGGCCCTTCTTTCCGCCGGCAGCAAGATCATTCCTCAGTGCCCAATCCGATGGACACGGATTGAGGCAGTCAGAAAACCGGCGGGAAATTCGAATCTGCCCCTGGAGATCGATTCTTGGACCCATGCACCCAGGCGGGGCCGGTAGTGGTGCCCGGTTCTGAAACGACATTGGAGGGGCAAAAACGGTATAATGGACGGCGAAAAGGGCCCGATACGGGACGGAACACGGTGCCTGTACGGAACTGCCCTGGGTCGAGTGACGAGAGGAATCTTGGAACAGCTTACGAGAATACTGAACTCTGTGGCTGCCGGCGACGCCCGGGCCTCGGAGGAGCTACTTCCGCTCGTGTACTCGGAGCTACGCAAGCTCGCCGAGGCGCGCATGGACAAAACGCCCCCCGGCAACACCTTGCAGCCCACGGCACTGGTACATGAGGCCTATTTGCGCCTTGTTGGAGCCGACGATCCCGGATGGGACGGGCGACATCATTTCTTTGGTGCGGCAGCTCAGGCGATGCGCGATATCCTTGTCGAACAGGCCCGGCGGAAATCCCGGCTCAAACACGGCGGCGATAAACAGCGCGCCGACATCGACTTGGCATCGCTGGCCGCTGAGCCGGATACTGAGGAGATTCTGGCAATCGATGGCGCACTCAAGGAACTCGAGGGCGTGGATGCCCGCAGTGCGCAGGTCGTCGTGCTTCGCTATTTCGGAGGGCTCACGGAAGTGGAGACGGCCGCCATTCTTGGAGTTTCGGAGAGCACGGTCGTGCGTGACTGGCGATACGCCAGGGCATGGCTCTCGCGAATGCTCCGGAGCACCGACGAAGATCCGGGCGAGGGAATCTGATCGAATGTCGCGTGACCGCGCTGACTGGATAAGGAGCTTGTTCGCCGCTGCGCTCGAGTTGGAACACGACGCGCGAGCCGCGTACTTGCGTGACTCTTGTGGCGATGATACCGCCGCCCGCGCCGAAATCGAGTCGCTGCTGGCGGCTGAAGAAGATACGCCCGATTCGTTCATGGAAATGCCCGCGTTGCCGTCATTCCTTGGCGCCGGCGCAGCGGCGACGGGATCAGGGGGTTTCCCACCTGATAGGATCGGCCAATACCACATTGTTCGCGTATTGGGCGAAGGTGGTATGAGTGTTGTGTACCTGGCTGAGCAGGACCACCCCCGTCGACAAGTTGCCGTCAAGGTCATTCGCCCGGGGACAATGTCTGGGTCGATGTACGCACGGTTTCAGTATGAAGCCCATGTACTGGGACAGCTGAAGCATGATGGGATCGCGCAGATCTATGAGGCCGGCACGGAGCAGACACCCAGCGGCCCCCTCCCATTTTTCGCCATGGAGTATGTCGAAGGGAAGGCGCTAGACAGGTATGTCCAGGACCATGATCCAACGACGACCGCTCGGCTCCAGATCTTGGCCCTGATCTGTGACGCGGTACATCACGCGCATCAAAGGGGCGTGCTGCACCGGGACCTGAAGCCCGCCAACGTCATTGTCACGAAAAGGCGCGGTGAAGGCGACGCGACGCCAAGGCACGGCGCAGATGATGTCGGGCGCCCCAAAGTTCTCGATTTCGGCGTCGCCCGCGCCATCAACTCGGATCTTCAATTGACAACGCTCGTGACCAGACCCGGCCAGATTATCGGGACGATCCCGTACATGAGTCCGGAACAGATCCAGGGCGACCCGGACAATCTGGATGTGCGAAGCGATGTCTACGCGCTCGGGGTCATCGGGTATCAGTTGCTGGCGGATCGATTGCCGCACGATCTGGCGAACCGTTCTATCATCGACGCGGCCCGCATCGTTCAGGAAACAGATCCGCCCTCTATCGCTGCCATCATCCCGTCACTTCGTGGAGACGTGTCGACGATTATCGCCAAGGCGATGGAAAAATCGAAGGATCGCCGCTATCAATCCGCCGCGGAAATGGCCGCGGACATCCGACGTTACCTGGATGACGAGCCGATCTCCGCACGCCCCCCGACCACGCTCTACCAGATCAAGAAGTTCGCGAAACGGCACAAGGGCTTTGTTGCTGGCACCCTGGTCGGCACCATCGCCGTCCTCATCGGCCTGATCGTGGCAGTCCAAGAGGCCGTCGTCGCCACCGCGGCGCGCGATCGCGCTCAGGCGGAGGAAATCCGCAGCCGCCAGCTCGCATACAGGGCGAGCATTACTGCCGCCGCTTCCGAACTTACGACACACAATATTGCACTCGCCCGGCATGATCTCGAGGAGATCCCCCCATCGCTGAGGCGCTGGGAGTGGAAGCACCTTTATTCCCGCTTGGACCACAGTCTCGCAGATATCGAGATGCCCGGCTCTGCCACGCCGGGCAAGCCATACTTTGTTACGAGCGGGGCCGACTGCATGCTGCATGTGCCACTTGGCGATTTGGTATCAGTCTGGGATCCGCGCACGGGCGCCCGCGTCTCACGTCTCGAGAAATCAGCGCCGCTGTACGCCCGAAGTCGAAATGGAGCTGCTGAGGCTTCACTTGCGGGCGATTTGCTCACAGTCGTCTTCGAAGGGCACGAGAATACCTACAGCCTTACCCGGCTCGGAGCAACTGACGTGCGCGCGCCGGGCCACCTTCTGACCAGCGGCGACGCCCGCTATGTAGCAGTAGCCGGTCCTGAGCGCGTTTGGCGCATCGATCTTGTCGCGCAGAGCACCGCCGTGCTTGCCGTGGATCGTCGTCAAACCGGTATCACCAATATGGCCCTCTTTGAGGACGGCACGATCGCGATCGCAGCAGCACTAAGGGGTCTGCCGGTCATTTGGGATGCGTCAACCGACGCCATACTCCCGTTGCTCGATGTACCCGACTTCGTGCGTTCCGTCGCGTTCTCAGCCGACGGCCGCCATCTGGTACTCGGGATGCAGGACGCCACCGTGATGCTGTGGGACGTCACGAGCAGGCTGCCCACCGCGACGGGCAGAGGACACCGCCACGCAGTTACGGATGTCGCCTTTGGCCCTGGCGGCGAGCGAATCGCGTCCGTCAGCCTGGACCGTACGGTGCGCATTTGGACCGCCGACACACTGGCCCCGCTGAAGGTGCTGCACGGTCATGGCCGAGCAATCTGGCACGTGACTTTCTCGCCGGATGGCTCGTTAATTGCGACAACGGGTGAGGACCGCACGATCCGAGTATGGGACAACGAGCGGAGCGAACCCGTCGGCGTCCTTGCTCGACACGACAACATCGTTTTTCCGGTCGTGTTCAGCCCGGACGGCTCACTGATTGCTTCCGCCGGCTGGGACAACTCGATCCGACTCGCGGATTCGGAGTCCCACACGGTATTCGCCACGATTCTGATCGAAGCAGATGTTGTTACAGCGCTTTGCTTCAGCCCGAATATGGCACGTTTAGCCGCGGTCACCAATGACGGGCTTGTCGCTTGGGACCTCACCTCGGGCTCGACCTTGCCACTGCCTGACGCCGAAGTGTTGGATCCGCGTGGCAGGCTCGCCGCCCGCGCGCTCTCGTTTGATGCGGACTCAGTACATGTCGTTCTACCGTCGACGACGGCGGCGGGCTGGCTCGTCTGGAACACGGATACAGGCGCTATTGAGCAGCGGCAGGAGCAGGATCCATCTCATCGTCACTCCCCGCTCTTCGGTCCGAACGGCAAATTCCTCATTCGATATGCACCGGCAGGGTCGTCGGACCCACGAACGGCGCGATCCGACTCCGGGGTCGATATCGGCGTGTTCGACTTGACGACTGGGAAGCGCTGCGATGTACCGGACATTTCCGGTGCATTCGCGTTTGGCTTGACGCCCGCGCGTCACGTGATTCTGGCCGCACGTTTGGACCGGGACCGTACGACCGTATTGGTATGGGACCTCACCGCCGGGCAGGAGATCGGTCAGCTCCAAGGGCATGCCGAGAACGTTTACGCCATTGCATACTCTCCCGACTTCACCCGGATTGCAACTGCAGCTCGAGATTCACTCCGTCTGTGGGATGCGCAAACGTTCGAGGAGATCGTCCAGCTTCAGGGTCACACTTCCTTTGTCTGGTCAGTGGCGTTCAGCCCGGATGGAACGCAGCTCATCTCTGGATCGGGAGATCGAACGGTCCGCGTCTGGGACACTGTGCGCTACCGCGAGCGGTCCCTGATTCGCCAGGAACGCGAGAGGGCCCTCCTGGAGTTGACGCCGCTCATACGCAAGGCGATTGCGCATTGCAGTACACCCCAGGACGCCCTCACCCGGATCCTCGATCAGGTGCCCACGAATGAACGTAAACGCCGGGTCGCAGTTCAGGCAACCGTGGCGGAGTTGTTGCACAGCAAATAGACGTCGTTTGGTCGACGGTTTCCCGGAAAGCATAGACTGACGGACAACCGCACCGGCTGGACAGGGTGACAATGAAGCAATTGGGCAGCAATTCCGATCCGTCGCATTGCTTCGCGAGGCAAATGCAAGATGGAAGCACGCGAGAACGAGCTTTCGACAGCCTCAAACGGTCAGAACGGGTCGCGAGCGGTCAGGTCGGATTCTCTCGCAGGCTCTGGCAAAGCGGCTGTTTCTGTATCAAGAAAGCGGTTTCTCCCGTTTCTCGGCAAGGACTTCGATTCACCTCGCCCATAGCCTGGTGAGCTTGCGGCGTTGTGCTGGCCTCTGCGAACACAACACCGAAACAAGTCTCTCTAGCTGCCATATTTGATGAGGTGTCGAGTGAGACGGGCTGATTCGTTGTGGTCGGGCTTGTGAGCAGCCCGGACACACCGTCCTCTTTCCCCCGTGCTGATTCTGATTGTCGGTTACGGATGGTGGACGAGGCCGTACCGCAGGCCGCTACCTTGCCGAGAACATCCTTCCTGAGACTCCCCCGTAAGAACGGTTCGGTGAATGTCGACCGCGTTTTGATCGACTGACTTTTCCCGGTCTTGATGCCAGCTCCCAGCTTGCACCGGCCGTAGTCTGCCGCCCAGCGGCGGGTGGAATTTAGTCCCCACGCCACGGAGCGCAGCCCGCTGCTGTTCGGCGCGGCGAGGGCCTCCGAGGCTGGGGCCCGTAGTCCAGCGCGATGCGTGGCAGAAGCCCGTTGTAGTGCACCCGCCAGCGCTCGATCAGGATTTTCGCCTCTGTGAGCGTGTAGAAGATTCCCCCGTTGCGCAACTCCTCGCGTAGCTTGCCGTTGAACGACTCCACGTCCCATAACGTGCGTACACGCGGGCCAAATCGATGATCCAGTGAAGCGCGAGCGCGCTGCGCTTGCTTGGCATTTAGTATCCCAGACAACAGGGCGGCAATCCGTCGAATCCCCTGACTCGCCGCACCGTCGCCATTCATTCACACGCGGAATGACCGGCTGAGTCCGAGCGCCGATCCGTCGATCGGTGGTGCCCGGATTCTGCGCAATTCTGGGAGGCTTCGTCATGTCAATGTTGCGTAAAGTGTCTTGGCTCATGGGGTCGCTGCTAACTGTCACGGGTGTCGCATCCGCTCAGCTTCCCACTGGTCGAGTCGTGGAATTCGACATCCACGAAGACCCGAACGACCCGGAGAGTGCGGTCGTTCTGGTTTTCAGCCTGGAACTCAAAGCGGCCGACGTCGTCGTTGACAGCGTCGGCTGGGCGGTTCAATCGCTGACGATCCGCCGGCTGGACCGCGGTGAAGAATCGGCGTGGACTGATTTGGCGCCGAGTATTGGTTCGCAGGATGGACTGTGGTGGGTAGATCACGTTAACCCGCAGCAACCGGAGGTGAGCGAATTCGTATTGCCTCCGCAGGTGGGCGGAGTGGCCGAAGCCGCTGATCCGATGGACGGTGATCTCGGCTATGAGTTGATCGGCGAGGTCTATCTTCCGCCACCGGGAGGACAGCCCTATTCAACCACGGCGAGCTTGACGTATCGCGCCCGGCTCGCGGAAGACGAGGAGCCGATCAAGGAAGGGGACGAGGAGCCGGTTGAAGTACCTCCGATGTCCACTAATCCAACCTAGCGGCCTTCTTGAGACGCAGCCAGCCGCTTAGCGAGTATCTTACGATTTGCCTGAATGGAATCCATGAGCCTTGAGATGGACCACGCGCGACCCTCTGAATCCGGGAGAGCTTGGATCGCGCGTATGCGAGACTCGGCGGAATCAAGCCATTCGGAGGCGCGGGCATTTCCCTCGGTAGTACGGAGGGTCATGTTCAGGACGGCTAGAGACGCTTCAGCAACTGCCAGTTCTATAGCGTAGTTCAGGTCCTGCACGTCCTCATTGTAAAGGGGGAGTAGAATCTCCCGGGACAACCTGGCATCTGCGAACGCCCTGGGAAGCTCTTTTTCTTTCATCAGGCATGTGGCTCGGCGGCAGAGAAACCGAACGAGATCCAAGTCCAGGGCCGTATTGCCGGGCGATGAGTTCCGCAAGACATGCATTGTGTGGACAGCCTCGTTCAGATGTTCGACGCAGCCCACCCAATTCTTGGATGCGAAAGCGTCCTCCGCTCGGAGCGTGGCTGCGATTGCGCGGAACCGCCGCCACTGCGGATTATTGGGATCGCGTTCAATAAGGCGCTCAGCCAATACTTCAGCTTGGTCGGCGTACGGTCTTGCTTCCTCCGGTCTACGGTTCTCGTAGTGCGCAGTAGCCGACCTGTAGAGCGCGTCAAACCGAAATGCAGCGGCTGCATCCAATTCAGGTTCATCAGGGCTGAGTTGCAGGGCAGTCTGGAACAGAGCAAGCGCCTTGTCGGCATCACCCTCTTTCTGGTAGTCGGCGCCCAACCGAACAAGGCCGCCAAGGTCGAGTCCGAGGGCGGCGAGGCGGGCGTCCTCGCGTCGACGTTGTTCGGCACGAAACACGGCCCATTGAGCCAGAAGAATCACGATTACGAAGGCGGAAGCGACCAATAATGGCCATCGGAAACGTCGGGCTGCTTTGCGAAGCTGGTAGAGACGGTGGTGTGCTTTGGCTGCCACCGCCTCTCCCCGGAGAAATCGCTCCAAGTCGACCGCAAGGCTCTCCATCGATTGGTATCGGCCGTTTGGATTCTTGGCCAGCGCCTTCAGAACGACCCTTTCAAGATCGTCGTTTGCGCCACGGGCCGTGGTCAGATCGGACCCGACTCGGCCCCGAAGGAGCTTGCGCAATGACGCCGGCTCTCGCGCTGCGATATTGGCCAGGACGCGGTGTGCCGGCCCGCTAACGGGATATGGAAACTGATCGGTCAGTGCCTGATACAAGATGACACCCAGTGCGTAAACATCGGTGCGGATGTCCACTTGGCCGTCATCGGAGGTTGCCTGTTCGGGACTCAAATAAGGAAGCGTGCCGACTACGCGGCCGGCAAGAGACAGATCCTCGTCGGAATCGCCGTCGCCGGCTATGAGCTTGGCCAGGCCGAAATCCAGTACTCTCGGCTCCCCTTGGTCATCCACGAGAATGTTGGATGGTTTGAGGTCGCGGTGGATAATTCCACGTTGATGGGCAGAGTGGACAGCATGGCAGACCTTGACGATCAAGGCGACCGTTTGCCGGGCGTCCAATCCGTGCAACAGGATGTAATCGTCCAGGGCCACCCCGTCGACGAACTCCATGACGTAGTAGGGGCGCCGGCTGACAATTCCAGCCTCGTATATCCCGACGATGTTCGGGTGGTGCAGGCGCGAGGCCAAGCGGACCTCGCGGACAAATCGACGCTGTTGACGTGGCGAGACCAGCAACCCGTCGAGCAGGACCTTGATCGCCACCATTCGCTCCGTGGAGCGCTGAAAAGCGCGGTAGACAACGCCCTGTCCGCCGTACCGAAGGCGCTCCAGGATGTCGTAACCGGGAAGCGCTTTTTCCAGATCCGCCAGGTCGGCCGTGGAATCGTCCACGGGAGATCCCAATTCTTGTTGACGAACCGCGAGAGACGCCTTGTGAATACCTTCCAGGAGTCGAAGGCGCTCGCCCAAATCAGGCATTAGTTCGGGATGCTCTCGTTCCACCCCCCGGAAGTCGATCGCATCGCACTGGCCTACTTGGCCGGTGAGCTCAGCCAGAACCCGCTCGATCCGCTCGCAGCGTTCGTCGGCAGTCGTCGTGGGCCGGTGGTGGTCCATGTTGCCGTCTCACATCTCGGGGAATTGTCAGTCTTGAGGCCGGGTTCGTCGCAGCACCTTGCGCAATTCGTCCATTGCGCGATAGATCAGGCCGTTTACCGCCGGCTTCGTTCGGTCCATGACTTCGGCGACCTCCGCGCGGGTCAGCCCTTCCAGGTGGTGCAGGCTGACCGCACGGCGCTGGTCCTCATCCAGGGAGTCCAGGGCTGAGCGCATCGTACGAATAGCCTCTTGAGACGCCGCCACACTGCTGGGAGTCCGACCGGGAGAACTGAGCCGGCTGAACAGATCCAGGTATGAAGAGTCCGGGACGTATCCGCTCACATGTCCGACGTTGCCCCCGCGCTTTTGTCGTCGAAGATGGCGCAGTGCCAGAAGCAGCCGCTGTTCGGCGATTCGATATATCCAGCGGTCGATCGCGCCGTCGGCAATCGGCTCAAATCTACCGGCCGAGCGATAGGCGGCGGTCCAAGTTTCCTGAAGAACGTCATCCGGCGAAATCAGCGCCCGGAAAACGGCAGGGATGCGGCGCTCAACGTACGCTCGCAATTGAGGAGCAAGTCGGCTCAGGTGTTGAGTGAGAGCGTCGTGTGTAATCGGTTTCGTGGGCACGGGGATCGTCATTCCGCAGGTCGAACCGCCAGTATCGGGGATCAGGCGAACTGGGCAGCAATGAGGCGGATCGTAACGACTCCGGCGTGCCGATGCCAACTCGGACGGGGACCCTCTGCGTTGGGTGCCAGGAGCAGGTGAGCGTGCCCTGGAGGCCGTCTCGCTTCACAGCAGAGCGGACGCAGCAACATCCTGCTTCAGACGGAGTTGCGCTCGCGTGGTCGATTCCGATTGGATTGCCGACATCGTCCCGTACCGCTGAGTGAGCGGCCTCTTGGCGTTACGCACGGCGAACAGGTAACGCTGCGCGGCCCGCGGGCGGTCCTGTGCCTTGCGGGCCGTCGCTCGTTAACGTGCGGATGTTCCATGGCAGGCGGGACCGTGTCCCGCTTCCGCTACGGGCTCAGAGGTCTGAGTTGCCAGCTTTCCGAACGATGGCCCTGCCGAAATCGGCCTCGTCCAGCCGCCGCTATGATTGGTCCGTATTTCGGCCTTCCCTACGGCTTGCGCCGCCAAAGGGTGCGTAAAGCGACCAGGTACCTGACTGCCTGAAGGGCCGAGCGGCCGCCGGGCGAACAACAGTAATTGCACCCGACGGCCGATTCCATGCCAGGTTCATTGATGCCTCTGCTCAATCGCCGGATCACGCCTCCGTCCCTGGCTCGTGATCAATTGCGTTTGCTGAAGGCGGGGTCCTTGGGACAAGAGGCCCCGCCTATGGCGCCAATTCCGATTCGAGGGGCGGTGCCGGGCAGGGGTCTTGCCCCTGCGGACCAGGCGCATTGGGAACATCGAAAGGATAGAATTCGCGCCCCGATCCCAGGGAAAACGCGTTGACGACACGCAGTACGTCGTTTCCATTTGTGACGCGATCGGGCTGCTGCCCATTGATGTCCGTCCACGTGACATGCGGTGCCGTCGCGCCGCTGACCGCAGCCTGCAACGCAGCGGCGATGTCGAATCCGGTAACGCCGCCGTTCGGTGGCGTCCACGCCGAGGGTGGGGTTGGCGGTGAAGTACCCGCATCACCTGCTGCGGAGAATACGCCGACGACATCGGCCCACCAGCGGCCGTTCGAAGGAATTGCGGTAGTCGAGACGGCTAACGGTGTTGAGTACGAAATGCCATCTGGTGTGGCTCGTACCTCATAGTTTTCTCCCGGTGCGATCAGGCAGCCGCCGACGTGGATTTGCGCCAACTGGGTCCACTCGTAAAGCACGGGTGATTGGTCGGCCACGAGAAACGTGAGTCCCTCCCCAGCCGCAGTCGTTGGGGTAGAGCGCGGCGTGCTGATGTAATGCGATTGCGACGTGTCAACATGTTTGACTTCGTACGCATACTGCAGGCCACCACTTGCGGGATTGGGAACAAACGAGACATATCGATTCTTGGGTGCGCCGTGAGGGTAACCGGCAGCAGCAAGGGGCGGAGCGAGTGCGGATTCTTCCGATTCCATCGGAATGGAGAGCGCATCGTCATTCGTCCCATCGTTATCGAGGTCGAATCGGAAAAGTAGCCTATGGAAATTGAATGGCTCGTGCTCCAGAAGTGTCACTTCCACAGTATCTGCCATTGAACTTCCAGGTGGTATGTCCACGGCTCCGGTTACCGGCTGCCCCGGTGGCAGACCATCCAGCGAGACCTGAGCGACCTGTGGTTGGTTGACGGTTCCGACGACGGCCTGGATTTCGTAGTCAAGATGCCCATCCGCATCTTCTTCGTTAGCGAACTCGAAGCCAATCGGTGTGCTGACGCCCACGGGGAGCTTCTTGATGTCGATCGGGACACCTTCCAGCACGACCAAACACCACTTGTTCGTGGCCTTCAGTTCACCCTGACAACCGAAAGTCGCGCCGTTGGCGGCATTCACAACATTCAATTCGTAGCAGCCGATATCGCCGGGCACCATGCCGATCGGCCGCGTAACTGTAATGGGTATCGATTGGCAACCACCGGCGACCGTGACCGATCCCGACGAAGGCGTAAAGGTCATGGTCCCAAGCGCATCGCACCCTGACCCGCTCAGCGGACCGCTGAGTGACCAGTTGAAGGTTTTGGGTGTGGGGCAGTAGTTGCAAATTTGAATATTCGCGTTGCGGGAATTCTGGTTCTTGCAGAATAGCACGGGGGAAGGGACGATGCAGTGTTCCCGGCACTTGCCCGCACTGCCTGCGGTGTAGATGGCCTGGACCTCGCCCGCGTCAATCGCACGGCGGAATACCTGCACTTCGTCAATGCGTCCTTCGTAGAAGGAAGCTGTCGGAATGGGATGACTCGCACCAATGAGGAGTTCAGCGTTATTGGAGATGTTCCCCGTGTGCGGTGTCGGGTCGAAGGCGACCGCGAGACCGTCGACGTACAACCGGAGTCCGGTTGCACTCGTCCGTTTCACGGTGACGGCAACGTGGTGCCACTGGCCATCGGCGATCAGTCCGGGACGCACATAGTCCGTTGCGCCGGCGCCGTCGCCGAGTTGGAATGCGAGCTCGCCATTGATCAAATAGAACCAGTACCCACGGGGTACGCCGCCGGCGAGAGCGCGCTTGTCCACAATAGGTTGAATACCCGTGGCCGCCTCGGTCTTGATCCACGCATCGATCGAGAATGGCCCCTTGCCGAAGTCAATCTTGAAGTGGTCCGGGACTCGGACATGGTCGTCCACGCCGTCGAACTCGAGAGCGACATTCACGGCACCCGCCACGGGTGTGGGTCCACCTACGTGCACGCCGTTCAGTCCATCTTTCCCGGCGGCAACCGGAATTGTCGAGGGAGGCACGGTTGTTTCGTCGAGAGCCCACCACTCCCGAAGACTCAACGGCGGCCGGGCGCATTCGTGGCACGGTTTGTACGGTTGCGAGGCCATGTCCAGCGGCGTGAAACCCAGATTCATGGGTGAGTCAATGACAGCGCCGGTATCGGGATCGAGCTGAAAGAGCTGTCCGTATGGTTCGGCCGCCCATAACCTACCGTCCAGCGAAAACGCGAGACCCCAGAAGACCATTCCGTTGAAGCCAACGACCGTCTGGGCTCCCGATATCTTGTCGACGCGAACGAGGTTTCCCCATGGTACGCCGAACAAATCTCCGCATTCGTTGGCCGCGATGTCGCCCGCGTAGACGTTTGCACCGCTGCCAATGAAGGTGCTGGCTCCGGTTCCGGGGTTGGTGCGGTACAGGTCGGCAAAGTCGATGCTGTAGAGCCAACCGTCGCGTCCTTCGGAAATGCCCAGCGGCAGAGCGCCCGGGCCAACGGAGGATCCGAGGCCTGATACGACGTCGAAAATCGTGAGGATACCTGAAGCCGTTGTCACATAAAGGGAATTGGGCGTTGGGCCAGGAGCGATCGCGTATCCGCCAGGAACAGAGCCGACATTTGTAGTCGTAGCGGCATCCGGGTCTATCTCATAGAGTTCGCCACCATTCTTGATGGCGTAGATCTTCGTGTCCTTGTCACAGCATGCATCTGGATTGCAGGTCGTGCCGAGTCCGTGGTAGACCGACGGAGGAACGCAGTCCTCGAATGGAATTTCTGTGCACTGATAGACGCCGCCGACGAGCGTGCAGCATGCGCCTGTGCTTGGGCAAAGGTCGGCATCGCATGCAGAATCATCTCCCTGATATGTTCCCATTAGTTGTGTTGTGCAACAGAATTGGCTCGTGACGGTGCATGTGGGTACACCCAGCGCGTCAACATGGCAACAGGCGCCTTCGGGTGTGCTACAGGGGTTCGGTGTACACGACGTATTGTCGCCCTGGTAGATGCCGCCCAGAATCTGCACGCATTCCGTGAACCCGGATGTGAGCGCACAGGTTGGCGCGGGGCAATCAGGGACACAGCAGGCGCCTTCTACCTGGCAGGGCCACGGCGTGCAGCTCGATCCAACGCCGTGGAAAATTCCGCCAAGGGCATCGCAATCGCCAAGTGTCATCACCTGGCAAAGCGTCGTGCTCGGGTCAACCGGATCGCGATAGCAACACGCTCCGCGTTCGCAGGGGTCCGGTGTGCAGGGGGTTCCATCGCCCTGGTATGTGCCTCCAAGATTATGCACGCAATCGTCGGCCGTCGTAACAGTGCAAACGGGATTGCCCGTGGCATCCTCGTGGCAGCAGGCTCCTGTTGGCGGGGGGTCGGGGCACTGAACGTCATCGCACATCGAGCCGTCACCGAAATATGTCCCGCCCAGATTGTTCAGGCAGTCGAACTGCGTCGTCTCAACGCACGTCAGCCCAACACCAGGGATGTCGGCACAGCACGCACCGCGTGGGTCGCCTCCCGGGCAGCAGCTGTAGTCGACCGTACCGTCCGGATTGACGGTGGGGATGAGCTCGCAGGTGACGCCTTGCTTGGCGCAAGTTGAGCCGATGCAAGCCACATGCCCCGTCGCGTCGATGATAGGCCGGCAGGGGTCGTCCCCAATTGGGGCGCAGTCGCATTCGGTCACATGGAAATCTGCAATCCCGTTGGCCGATTCAGTCACGATGTGCGGCAGGCACACCTCTCCGGGTGCCTGACAGTTGCCGGTGCATCGTTCGTAGCATTGTCCGGGACACCTCGGGTTGCACTGCGACACGAATTCGCAGGCATGGGGCGCCGTGGGGTCGGCGCATTCGCAATGGTAGCTGATAGTCCCGTCGGGGTTGCCCTCGCCAACGAGACTGCATTCGCCACCGGGCGGTGACGGACAGGTCCCGACGCAGCGCATACCCAGCGCTTGCGTGTATTCGAGACGGCAGGCAGGCGGCGCGCACTCACAGCACGTGATTTCGATGAACTGTCCCTCCGGCGTGACAAGAATCTCAACCGGCGCACACTCGTCGATGCCGGCCGCTTCGCATGTCCCAACGCACGTCGTGCGGTCGGGACTGGTCGTGCATTCGTTCGGCAGTCCAAGCGCATTGGAATCAGGTGGTTCGGTGTCCGCGCCGACGATCATCCTTGCCTTCTCGTCGATTAGAGAGGCCGACAACGGACCCGGTGTCGCCTCCGGTCGTTCCGTCCCAGTGGGCCGGGGTTTCTCGGCGCCTGCCGCGGCGAGTCCTGGATGGGGCAGCATCAGCGGAGCTATTGAGACCATCATGACGAATAAAGGGTGCAGACCGAGTACGGATTTCAGACGCATGGTGATAGCCTCCGCTTGATTTGGCCCGAGTCGTCCAGTTCCGGTCGCCGCCCTTCCGGGGTTCTCTCGCCCACAAGCAGTCAATCAGCCCGAGCACTGACGCATGGGGCGTGGCGGCGCCTACCCTTCCAAACGCATTTTGAGGGACCATTGCGCAAAAAACGGTCGAGATTATCAGGAATCCGATGGTACCCGGGCCTTGTCCGGGCGACCTAAACCGTTTCTGCTCGGGGTGATACGCGTTTTGCCGTGGCGACGAGATTTCGTTAGGATGGTATTGGGCCGAATATGTCAGGAATTTCAGGAAAACACGACGGTGGATCACCGCGCAGCGCGGGCACTTCGTCACCTGGTGTCGAACGGCACTGCGTTGCTCATGTCACCGCGCTGATGCCCATCGTTTATGATGAGCTGCGCTCGCTGGCCGCAGAGTTGTTCCGAGGCACTAACAAGAGGCATACGCTGCAGCCGACTGCCCTGGTTCATGAGGCCTTTGTTCGCCTGGCGAAATCAAAACCGGGAGATTGGAAGAACGAAGCCCATTTCCGCGCGGTGGCGGCCAAGGTGATGCGCCAGATTCTCGTTGACCATGCCCGGCGGGTCCGCGCCTCCAAACGGGGTGGCGATGCCCGGCGGGTTCATCTCGCGTCCCAGATGGACCCTGCAATCGAGTCGCAAGCCGATCTGTTGGACATGGATGAGCTCGTTCAGCGCCTGACTGCGCTGGACGCCCGCCAAGGGGCGCTCGTCGAGCTGCGCTTCTTCGGCGGAATGTCTTGCGCGGAAGCGGCCGAAGTGCTCGGCGTGTCCCGCCGAACAGCCGAACTCGACTGGCGATTCGCCCGGGCTTGGTTGCGGAGACAACTGGATGATATGGACGCTGCGTAGTTGCATCGATTGGATCCTCTGCACTGCTTAAGCAATCCGTGCCGCCCGCAAGTATGTAGGCCTTGCCATGAGCCAGAGTCAATTTCGCGAAGTCTGCCGCATCTTCCAAGGCGCCTGCCAGTTGCCGCCCGACAAGCGCACGTTGTATCTGGACCAGGTCTGTGGCGGAAACCAGTTGCTGCGCACCGAAGTGGAGACGCTACTGCGGCACGACGCGGACACTGGGGGGCCCTTCGCGACACACGACGAAATTCCTCCGAGTGATTCTTCCGTCGCAGCGCGCCCGCCGTGGGTTCCGGAGCGTCTCGGCCGCTACAAGATTCGTCGACTCGTGGGCTCAGGCGGAATGGGTCTGATCTTTGAGGCCGAACAGGACGAGCCGAGACGACTCGTAGCAGTGAAGGTGCTTCAACCGGGAATTCTCTCCCCAGCCCGGGCGCGGCGATTCGATATGGAAGCCACTTTGCTGGCGCGCCTGCAACATCCGGCCATTGCGCAGGTTTTCGAAGCCGGGACGTTTGACGCTGGGTTCGGGCGACAGCCCTACTTTGCCATGGAATATGTTCTGGGACGTCCGATCGATGTGTACGCCGATGAAGAAGCACTGAGTGATCGGAAACGTCTGGAACTTCTTGCAACGGTCTGTGACGGCGTGGAACACGCGCACACGAGCGGCATCGTTCATCGCGATCTGAAGCCTGCGAACATTCTCGTGGATCAACGAGGGCAGATCAAAATCCTGGACTTCGGTATCGCTCGATCAACGGATTCGGATATTCACGCTACAACCCTCCAAACTGACGTCGGGCAGATCGTTGGCACAATTCCGTACATGAGTCCCGAGCAGGCAATGGGAGTACCGGGTGAGATTGACTCGCGGTCGGATGTCTATTCGCTCGGCGTCCTGGCCTACGAATTGCTGACAGACGAGCTACCGGTGCCCGTTCGTGGACGAATGGTGCCGGATGCGCTCCGGGCCATTCGAGAGGACGATCCCACGCCGCTGGGATCCGTACGTAGGTCTCTCCGTGGTGACATTGAACACATCGTGGGTAGAGCGTTGGCCAAGGAACGTCAATTCCGGTACGCGTCAGCCGGCGAGTTGGGGAAGGACATTCGGCGCTACTTGGAGCACCGACCGGTGCAGGCGGCGCGGCCAAGCCGGTATTACTTGCTGAAGAAGTTTGCGGTGCGAAACCGGGCGTTGGTCACGGGCGTCGTGTGTGCCTTTCTCGCCCTCATCGTGGGCATCGTGACGACATCCTGGCAAGCGAGCGTCGCGATGCGACAACGCAACCTTGCTGAACGGCGTCTCTTGGCAATGTCACAGGCAAGGGACGCCGAGCGTGTTTCTCGCGTGCGATCAGAGAAGGTGCAGAAGTTTCTCCGGGACATGCTGGGATCAGTCGATCCAATCCGAGCCCGGCGACCGGACCTGACCATGCGCGAGTTATTGGATGAAGCGGCCGACAGGGTTGATCGAGATCTCGGTGACGAGCCCGCCGTTGCCGCCACGATTCATGCGACGATTGGCAACACGTACGACGGGCTCGGGTTATTCAAGAAAGGGATCGCTCACTTGCAGAAAGCCGTGGAGTTGGTTCGAGGACTGGACGAGCCGCGACCACGAGATCTGGCCGAGATGCTGACATATTCCGGGACGCACCGCCTTGAAACCGGTAGCATCGACGCAGCCGCTCGCGATCTGGAGGAGGCGGTCGGGCTCCTGGAAAGGGCGTCCAACGAAGATCCAGTATCGTTGTCGCTGGCCGAGGTCTATCTGGCGATGGCCCGGCAGGACCAAGGAGAGCTGGATGCTGCAGAGCGGCTCTTCCGCAGCGCCCTGGCGTTGTGCAGGACGATCGGCCCACCGGAGAACGGCGCGTGTCTGAACGTGGCCGTGGGAAATTACGCGAGATTCCTGTTCTATCTCGAGAGACACTCCGAAGCGGAAGCGCTCATGCGCGAGGGGCTGTTGCTCCAGACTCAGCGATACGGTCGTGACCATCCTGAGACCGCCAAATCCATAAATGATCTTGGTGCCGTCCTCGTCATGCAGGGGAGGTTCGATGAGGCAAGGCCGCTTTTGGAAGAGGCCCTGGAACTTCGTCGCAAGTGGTACGGGGAGGACCATCCGGACACCGCGGTGGCACACAACAACCTGGCCGCTTTGCTGCACGAGCTTGGGGATTACGAGATTGCCCGGAGCCACTACGAGCGGGCGCTGGCGATTAACCAAGAGTCGTTCGGCACGATGCACCAGGAGACTGCGGCCAACCGGTTGAACCTCGCAGTACTCCTCGAGGAAATCGACGAGCTTGCCAGCGCGGAGCCGCTATTTCGCTCGGCCTGCGAGGCCTTCACATCCATCTACTCATCAGACCATTGGATCTCCGCCAACTGTGAGAGTCGGTGGGGCGCCTGCCTGGCAAAGATGGGTCAATTCGAGAGAGCGAGACCGCTGCTTCGCCACTCATATCGCATTCTGGTTGACGCTTTGGGGGAAGACCATCAGCGGGTGACCAGCGCGCGGGAGCGCCTCCTGGCTCTGGAACGAGCAGTTCATGAATCCCCCGATCCATCCCAGGCGCAAGGCTCAGATGCGACAGCGGAATCGTCTGACCGACGAGGCTCCGATGACGCAAATTGAATTAAGGCGGCATCACGCCGGGCGCGATTCCTCTCCCCTGAAGGCGATCTTGCTGCCGGCCATGATGGTCAACAGAAGGATGACCATGCCCCACATGGATACGGCCGGGATGGCGCCGGAGCAATCAGCTCCCAAGCGTGCATCGTTGACACCCGGACAACGATCAATGCAGTCTGCAACGTCATCTCCGTCACTATCGATATCCGGTACGCCACATCCACAGACGCCGGCCGAGTGCTTGGTCGGATCCGTCGGGCATTCTTCGTCGGAATCGCAGAATCCATCATCGTCCTGGTCGTCCAGGTAGTCGTTCGGACAGGGATCGCAGGCATCGATCACGCCGTCTCCGTCCCCGTCGGGTTGGCATTCATCCGGGACAATATTCCCGTCGCAGTCCTGGCTCACCCCCGCCAGAACGTCACAGCTATCCGCCACGGCATTGGCGTTGCAGTCCGGCTCGCAACTGTCCGGCGTCCCGTTTGCCGAACAGTCTTGTTCTGCTCCCCTGGCAATCTCACACTCGTCAAGGATGCGATTGGCATTGCAGTCGCTGCTTCTCCCTTCGGCTACGTCGCAATCATCGTAATAACCATTGCCGTTACAGTCTCCGGTCGTCGGGATGGTCACATAGAAGCGAAGGTACGAGCTTGGGCACTCTGTGGTACTGACGAGTGAATTCGCCACCGCGCGCAACACCAAAGAGTTTTCACCAGCGAGAACGCTGTTAAACTGCGTTGCAACAAGAGGAATCTGCGCCGTCCGGGGTGTTGGCGGGCAGTTGGCGCCGGTCGCTTGAAATAGGCGGCCAATATTTGTTCCGTTCAGGGTGACATCGAGGTATTCCTGAGTCTCACCGAGGTCGGCCGAAGTCTCAATCTGGACGATGACATTATCGCTTGCGGGCGGTGGGCCTGGAACGACGAACTCGGCCGGGTATCCGCCGCCAAACGGCGCAAATGCCTCCGAGCTTACGGTGAACGTCAGTCCATCGCACTCATCGGGCCTGTTGTTCCCATTGCAGTCAAAACTCGTGCCCGCATCAAGATCGCAGGCGTCAGGGGAGCCGTTCTCGTTGCAGTCGGGGGCCGAGAGAATGCACGAGGGGCCGGTCAATCGCATATCGAAGAGACCTCGCTCGGACCCATATCCGGAGATCCGGATCCAATAGGGCCTGCCGCCGGTAACGGGCACCGTCACTTCGGACTGCAAGCCACAGGCGTCGTCGTTGCAACCTATTTCGCTCAAGAGCGTTCCCGGGCAACGATCGTGGACGGAAACGACCGTATCGAAACGGGAGCCGCACAGGGAGGCTTTCAGGAAGCCGGAGTCGGCTGGCTGATAACGGTACCAGACATCAGGCGCGTATTCTGAAAAGCCGCAGGAGGCCTCCCCGTCATGACCGGCCACGGAAGTTGAGCCGGAATAAAGGTAGCCGGGACACGCAAGCTGTGCGTCGCGGCACAGGTCCGTGGCCACCGTGGTTTCCAGGACAATTTCGCACTCATCCGGAATGCCATTATCGTCGCAATCCGAGTCGCACTCGTCGGGGACCTCGTTCGAGTTGCAGTCGAGGCTCGCTCCCGTAGCAACGTCGCAGATGTCCCGGATACCGTTGTCATTGCAGTCCAACTGAGAATCACACTCGTCGGGAACGCCGTTGCCATTGCAGTCCAAGCTGGTTTCGTCGCGCACGTCGCAATCATCGGGCACGCCGTTTGCGTTGCAGTCAATCTGGCATTCGTCCGGGACCTCGTCGCCATTACAGTCAAGACTGGTGCCTTGGGCGACATCGCAGATATCCTGACTGCCATTGCTATTGCAATCCAGGTCGGGGTCGCAGTCGTCAGGTACGCCGTTGTTGTTGCAGTCCACACTGAACCCGGAGGCTATGTCGCACTCATCCGGTATTACATTCCCGTTGCAATCTCTGCTGTGACTCTGGCCGAGACCGCCGCAGTCGCATTCTCCTCCAATGGCGGAGGCGATCAACGCGCAAAAAGAATCCCAGCTCACGGTACAGCAGGATGGAAAGACTCCGCAGACCGCCTGGCAGCAAAGCGGACAATTGCAGCCCGGCGTTCCATTGCCTTCCTCCGCGCAGCAATCCCCGGCGTCGGGTAGACACGCTCCCGCGTAGCTGCCGCAATCGTAGATATCACACTCGTCGGGTACGTTGTTGCCGTTGCAGTCAGGGCTCGCTCCGGCGGCGACGTCGCAAATGTCCTGTATACCGTTGCTATTGCAGTCCGCCTGAGATTCGCATTCGTCAGGGAGTCCATTGGTGTTGCAATCGTCACTGGTGGCGGATGCGATATCGCATTCATCGAGCACTTCGTTCAGGTTACAGTCGGTTGCATTGCCGGCCGCGAGATCGCAGATGTCCTGCACTCCGTTGCCGTTGCAGTCATCCTGGGCCTCGCATTCATCCGGGACCTCGTTACCGTTGCAGTCTCCACTGGTTCCAGCAGCGACATCGCAGATATCCTGCACTCCATTGGCGTTGCAATCAGACACCGGATCACATTCATCCGGAATCTGGTTATCGTTGCAATCGAGGCTCGATCCGGCTGACAAATCACATTCGTCGGGGATCCCGTTGAGGTTGCAGTCGAAGCTTGTCTGCAAAGCCGAACCGCAGGGGCAGGATTGGCTGCGGCTTGCGCTGTCGGCGCAAATGAAATCCCATTCGACCTGGCAGCAGAACGGATCGGCGGCGCAGATGGACTGGCAGCAAGCCCCACAGTTGCATCCTGGAGAGCCATTCCCCTCAATGGCGCAGCAATCCCCGGCCGTTGGCTGGCAGGCACCGGAGGAGCTGCCGCAATCAAAGATGTCGCACTCGTCGGGCCGTCCGTTCGCGTTACAGTCAAGGCTCGCTCCGGAGGCGAGATCACAGATGTCCTGGACGCCGTTGCGGTTACAGTCCTCTGAGGATTCGCACGAATCCGGTATGAGGTTGTCGTTGCAGTCCGGTGCACCGGCCGCGAGGTCGCACGCGTCGGGAACCTGATTGCCGTTGCAGTCGGGGTAGGTTCCCACTGCAATGTCGCAGATATCCTGAATGCCGTTCGCGTCACAATCCGCCTGCGACTGGCACTCGTCGGGGACTTTGTTTGAGTCGCAATCCTGGCTGGTTCCGGCCGCGACATCGCAGATGTCCTGAATGCCGTTGAGGTTGCAGTCGTCGTTCGGCTCACACTCGTCCGGGAGGAAATTCGCGTTGCAGTCTGCACTCGTGCCGGAGGTAACGTCGACCACGTCGTCCACGCCGTTTTCGTTGCAGTCGAAACCGAGTACCGCGACGTATGTTCCCCAGATATCCTGGGCTTCAGCGTATTCCTGGATGGTCCAGACTTGCTGTTGGAGAACGGGATCCAGCGTGGTTGCACTGTAATCGCCCCAGCGATTGCGTCCGTAACCGTCAATGTTGTTCTGGGGGGCCAGACCGGCGCGATACTGGACAGGCAGGGCCATCTCCCCCGGCGGATCGCTGGACTGTCGTCCGGTGAAGTAGGCACCGGCGAACTGTTGAGCGCTGGAACCGCTGAATCCCATCCCGACATGCCCGTTGAGATTCACCATGATGGTCGGGAAGAAGTAGTGGAGGACGGGATCACTGATCGTTCCATACTGCACGAGCGCAAGCAAACCGGGATCGACTTCGTACCATCGACAGGCGGCCCGTCCGTCGACATTAATGGTATGGGTGGTCCAGATGCGGCCGTCGCGGAAAACAGCGTTCATCAGGCGCGTGTCGACCGTGTCGAGAGGAATGGAGCTGCCCAGCGCGGGTGCGTCGGGAGCCGTTCCGTGCCCCGGCACGGCAATGGTTCCCAGCGTCTGAATCGTTGGAGCGGATAGGGGAGGAAGAACGCGCCGAAGGGTCAGCGTGAAACCACCTGAGCGAGAGATGAAATATTCGCCTGCAGTAGCGCCGTATGTGTGAACAGGCTGTATGGCGCCCTCAAAGGGGAAACCGCGGAAGGCCGTCACGGTGCCGAGCGACGGGCTTGGCGCAATGAGCGGAGCCTTGTCGATGGCGAAGATCGTCATCGAATAGCCGCCTGCCATGTATGCGGAAGTGTAGACGCCGTTGGCGTCGACGCCGAGCGTCGGATAATCCGGAAACCTGCCGGCGTCAGCACCGGTGGATGTGAGGAAGCTCGTTTTGAACCAGTCTCCAGTGGGGTCTGCCGAACGCGATGCGGCAAGATAGATGCGTGAGGAAAAATCCGAAACGATCACGAACCAACGCTGGCTATATTGATCGAAGATCACTCGCGGATCGCCGTTCGATCCCGGCAAGAAGGAACCGAGCAGTACGTTGATGAGCTCCGCCCCGGTCTCGCGCTCGTAAACGGCAAAATTGCGGTTGACCGTTATGACATAGTGATTCGGACCCACAGCTCCCATGGTGTCCGGAGGATAACTGAACGAGCCCGCATCACCGCGGATGACCCCCTGGAAAGTACGCTCCAGCTGCGGCAGCGTGCCCGCGCCGACGCGTGGTTGCTCGCCGGTGCCGGGGACGGCGGGTTCGCTCCAACCCGGCGGAATTCCCGGTGGAGGTAGTGCATCGCCTGCGCCGAAATCGCCCGTGCCATGCTCCCAGACCAAGTTGAAATAACTGGAATCGGTCAGCACGAACTTGAACGGTAGATCTTCAAAGTCCAAGACCGTTGGGGTTTCGCCGTCGCCCTCCTGCGTTGTGAAGGTCAGATCATCCATGCCGTACCAGCCGGCACCGTTGACGACGGGCCTGGCGACAATTTCGATGCGATCGACACCGGCGAAATCCATGCTGAGCCAGGTCGGTACGGCCGAGAGGTTCTCCAGCCAGCTGGAACGAGCGATCTCGACGCCTTCAGCGTAGCCGATTGCCTGAAGTCCCTCCGACCAGACCGAGGGATCACCGTGCCCCGAGAAGAAAGCGCCTGCGACACTCGTGAATTCGGGGAAAGAAATGCTCATTCGTGTGTCGCCCCATTTGTTGACGACATACTTCTGTCCCGACTGCGGGTGGTTGTCCACGCCTGGGCCAGGAACCACCCATTCTCCCTGCTGCCCCTGGCGATCCGAGGGATTCGAATCTAGGGCGCCGTGGCGGGCATCGTCTCGCAACTGCACAAATGCCATGGACTCGATCACCCCCGGCCCGTAATCCGCAGGGGCCAGCGCCTCTCCGGGCATTGGCGGTTCCGCCAATGTGGTGGTTGCGATCAGGGCAACGCAGGCAATCAACAAGGCTGAAAACCGGGACCGCCGTGTGAGTGCTGAAAACATGGAGAAACTCCCGTGGATTGGAGCGGAGGGAACACGGGCCGATTGTACCAAGACTGAACAATCGGGATCAATTCAGAATTGACGCGGCAGGAGAAATTTCTTGCGCGATTCACCGCCTTCCGCCCGTGGCGCAGTCGACGCCGACAGCTTTACTTTGTTCCGACCCTTCAGGATCAGCTTCTTATTCGCGCCAAAGGCGACAGGCCCAAATTGGCAGGCGTCCGGGGGTTTACCCCATGGGCCTTGGAGGCCCGAAAACGTCGGCAAAGGGCAACCGGTGTAGGAACATAACCAATCGCGAGACGGTAGTTTAAGACTCGACGCTCTCACGCTGCCAATGTAAAGGTCGAGGTCTTGAGTCCCGTCACCCGCTAATTCCCCAATCACCTGTCCGAATCCGGCGACATCTCGCGGACGGGTCCTTTGCGGGTTTTCTCTCCCACTTCGGATTCCCCCGGCCAGAATGGCACGGCCCGAAGGGCGCCGCAAGTGAACTGGCCGTGCCCGGATTTCTACTCACGTCCGGCTGGGGCTTCCGTATCACGCTGCCCTTCTCTCGAAAACGAATAAAACGCGGGAACTACGAGCAGGGTCAACAATGTTGAAGTCACGACGCATCCGATGACGACCGTCGCCAGGGGGCGCTGCACTTCCGCACCGACGCCGGTGTTGAGCGCCATGGGAATGAAACCGACGCTCGCAACAAGGCCGGTCATCAGGACCGGTCGGAGCCGCGTCAAGGCCGCCTCGCGGATCGCATCACCGATCGCTCTGCCTTGGTCCAACAGATCGCGCAGAAACGACACGAAGACCATGTCCCCAAGCACGGAAACGCCGGACATGGCTACAAAGCCGACGCCCGCAGAGACGCTGAATGGTAAGTCTCGGAGGTGCAATGCTGCGATTCCCCCGACGGCGGCGAGCGGCAGCGTTATGAATATGCGGATGACGTCGGTTACGCGACCATAGGTCAGATAAAGCAGCAGGAAGATGAGAAGAAGGGCCAGGGGCACAACGATCATCAGACGCCGACTCGCGCGCTGAAGATGTTCGAACTGGCCGCCGTAGCGAATGAAATATCCCGGCGGGAGGTCGATTTCCGTGGCGATACGTCGTTCCGCTTCGGACACGAGGCTCCCAATGTCGCGTTCCCGCGCGTTGCACTGCACAATCAGGCGACGCTTGCTCCATTCACGGTTGATTGTCGAGGGACCGTCGAGAATCTGCAGGTCCGCCAGACGATAAAGCGGCAGTCTCTGTCCGGAGGCCGTAGGGATCAGCAAATTGCCGACGGCCTCGGGATCAGTCCTGTATTCCTCTGGCAGTCGTACGGTAAGCGGAAAGCGGATCTGCCCCTGTCGAATCTCGCCGACGTTCACGTTTCCGATGGACGCAACGAGGTCCAGTACTTCGGCTGCCGGAATACCGTAGCGTGCGAGTTGGTCCTGTCGCACGCGCACTTCGAGCAACGGCTGGCCTGTGACCTGCTCGACTGTGACGTCACTTGCCCCGGGGACGGTCTTGAGGACGTTGGCCACTTTATCGCCAAGCGACTTGAGCGCCCCGAAGTCGTCGCCAAAGATCTTGACGCCCAAGTCGCTGCGAATACCGGCAACCATCTCATTGACGCGCATCTCGATCGGCTGGGTGAAGATGGTGCGCATCGCGGGCATGCCCGCCAGTTCGGCCTCCATGATGGCCACGAGCTCGGCCTGCGTCTCGGCCCGCTCCCAGGCTGAGCGCGGATTCAGCGTGATGAACACGTCGGTTAGTTCCAGCCCCATCGGGTCGGTGGCGACTTCAGCGGTGCCCGTTCGTGACCAGACATGCTTGATCTCATCAGGAAACCGGTCCAGAAGGAGCTTTTCGATCTGCGTACCGTATCGCGCCGACTCGTCAACTGCCACGCCGGCCAGTCGAACCGTATTGATGACAATCGCTTCCTCAGAGAGCCGAGGAATAAACACCGTCCCGAGTCGCGTAGCCAAGATGACGCCACCGACCAACAGCAAGGCCACACACGTCAGGACCGTCGCCCGCCGCCGCAGAACGAATTCCAACACCGGTTTGTAGAGGCGTTTCGCGATGCGAACGAACAACGGTTCCCTCTCGCGCGGTTTGGCGGGAAGCAACAGGCTCGCCAGGACGGGCATCAGCGTGAGGGAGAGGATCAGAGACCCGAGAAGAGCAAAGGCCACCGTCATGGCCATCGGGCGAAACAGCTTGCCCTCGATGCCTTCGAGCGTGAGGATCGGCAAATAGACGATCATGATGATCAACTCACCGAACATGGTCGGCCGTCGAACCTCGATGGCGGCGTCTCGCACGACGTCGATCCGCGATCGACCTGCTGTATTTCGCGACAGGTGGCGCATGCCGTTCTCAATCTGAATCACCGAGCTGTCGACAACGAGGCCGAAATCGATGGCTCCCAGACTCATCAGGCTTCCGGCAATGCCCGCCTGCAACATGCAATTCGCGGCGAACAGCATGGAAAGCGGTATGGCGGATGCGACGATGAGTCCCGCGCGCAGGTTGCCCAGAAAGACAAACAGCACAACGATGACCAGCAAGGCGCCTTCGAAGAGATTTGTCTCGACCGTGTGTAGGACGTGATCGACCAGTTCGGTGCGGTCGTACACGGTGGTCACTTGCACGTCGTCGGGTAGCGACGGCTTGACGGTCTCCATTCGCTCCTTCATGCGCTCGGTTACGTCTCGTGGGTTCTCGCCCATCAGCATGAAGCCCAGGCCTAGCACCGCCTCGCCCTGGCCAGCGTACGTTACGGCCCCGCGTCGGATCTCGTAGCCGTCGACGACATCGCCCACCTGGTGGATGTAGACTGGAACGCCGTCTTCCGATTTGATGACAACGTTTCGAACCTGGTCCAGGCTCTCCAAGAGTCCGATTCCCTGGACGAGCAACGACTCGCCGGACCGGGTGATCGTTCCGCCTCCGACGTTCAGGTTGTTACGTCGCAGGGCCTCGAAGACATCGAACAGCGTGAGGTCGTACTTGAGCAGTCGCTGTGGATCGACGACGACCTGGTACTGTCGCTCCCTGCCGCCCCAACTGTTGACTTCGGCGACACCGGCCACACTGCGGAGCTGGGGCTTGATGATCCAATCCTGAATCGTTCGCAGTTCGCTCAGGGTATGCGTAGGGCTGGTCAGGATGTAGTGATAGACCTCGCCCAATCCAGTGGCCACCGGGCCCATCTCCGGCGCCGGGAATCCTTCGGGCAGGTCTACGGTCCCCAATCGCTCCATGACCAGTTGTCGCGCGAAGTAGATGTCGACACCGTCCTCGAAAATCACGGTCACCTGCGATAGGCCGAACTTCGACAGCGAGCGCACCTCGGTCAGCCCCTTAAGCCCGCTGATCGCCTGCTCCACCGGAAAGGTGATCTGTTGTTCGATCTCCACCGGGGTCAGCGCCGGCGCCACGGTGTTGATCTGGACCTGAACGGGGGTCGTGTCGGGAAAGGCGTCAACCGGCAGCTTCGTGGCCGAGTACGTACCGGTGATCACGAGAATGAGCGTTAGCGCAATGACAATGAACCGGTAACGCAGCGACCACGTGATAATGGCATTCAACATGGGTCACTACCTTCCTGGGTCAACTTCGCAGCAACCTGCGCCAATGTTGCTCTTGAGGATTTCGGTCTTCATCAGGAAGCTGCCCGTGCTCGCCACGACCTCGCCCTCCCTGAGACCTTTGAGAACCTCGACGACCCCGTTCGCGCTGGTTCCGAGCGTGATTTTTCGTGGTTGAAACACCGTCCCCGATTCTTGAACGAACACGAGCTGGCAGCATCCGTCGGTCTGAACGGCGTCGACCGGAACGGTCACGACCTCTTCGTTTTCGTGCAAAATGATCCGGGCGCTGCCGTACATCTTGGCACGCAACAGCCCATCGAGGTTGGGGAGGTCCGCGCGAATGCGAACCGTACGCGTTCGGTCGTCGACCTGGCTGCTGATCCAGGCGAGGCTGCCCTCAAAGCCTGCGCCGGGCATGCCGGCGACGGTGAAGAAAACCGGCTGACCGAGTCGCAATTGAACCAGATCTCGCTCGTACAAGTCGGCCATGAGCCACATCGTTGAATTGTCCGATACGACGAAGAGCCCATCGCTGGTTTCGACGGATTCTCCAATGGCTGCCCTGTGATCCACGACGCGCCCTGCCACCGGACTTCTGAGCTCGTAGCGGGACAGCAATTCATCCGGCTCCGTCCCGATGCGCCCGATTTGTTCCTCGCTCAAACCAAGGATGTGCAGGCGACGTTCGGCCGACTCAAGGGCCCCTCGGGCGATTTCCGCGGAACGTTGCGCAGCCAGGCGCTCCCGCTCGACGCTGAATGCGATTTGCTCCCGATTGGCCACGAAGTCGGCCTCCGCTGCCGCGAGCGCGCTTTGCGCGCCTTGGTGGTCTCGCTGGCTGTTGAGTTTTTCCTCCAGAAGCTTTGCCTGCCGAGCCGCCTCCGACCGGGCGAGCAATAATGCTGCGTGCGCGCGCAGAAGGCTTGCCTTGGACTCGCCGATCGGCGACCCGGCCAGGGCTTCGCGCACCTTCTCCGGGTCCGCCCGAGGAGTGCATACATCGAGCATGCGTTGCACGCCGCTGAAAATCTTCTGGACCCGGTCCAAATCCGCGTCGGCCAGCCTGAGATCCTGTACCCGCCCGATGTACTGGCTCTTGGCTTCACCGAGAACCGGGCTGTCGATTACCGCCAGGAGTTCGCCGGCCCTGATGTCCGCGCCGATTTCCACGGGTACGCTCAGAATGACGCCTCCGACGCGGGGCGTGATGCGTATCGTCTTCCTGGCATCGAATTCCACTTCTGCCGGAACGGAAAGCGACGCCGACATGGGACGCCGCAGCGCGGGCTCCACCGTGATGCCCGCCTTCTCCGCAACGCTTGGGTCGATGAATCGGACGCGCAGGTTCTCGATCTGACAAGAGGGGTCATTGGAGCCGGTAAGAATTCGATCGGCTCGTTGGACGCGGACATCCGTGGAACCGTCGGCCGCCGCGGGGGCCCTCGCCGGTGATGGGGATTGCATTCCCGCACCCCCAGCATCACCATGCTGGGTTTCCTTTTTCGCGTTCGGATCGAGCTTGGCCCACTCAGCCTCAACTTCAGGATGACAGATGGAGCATTGCGATTCGGGCAGCCCGTGCTCCGCACACCAGTCACCGGCTTCCTTGAAACTGGGAATGAGGGATTGGTTACAGCGTGTACAAACGGATTCGGGCACACCGTGTCCGCCGCACCATCCTTGGTCAAGCGTGGGTTCAATGGCGCTGCCGGACGGTCCGTACGTCTGGGACGTCGGTTTCACGGCTGGTATGCCAGGCCTCCCGAGTGACGCGCTGTTATCCTCTTTCTCGCACCCGCCTGCCCACATGAGGCCAAGCAGCGCCAGCAGCGCTGGTAGTTCGGTTTTCATCTGATCTCTCCGGCTATTGGACATAGAGATATGATTCGCCAATCAACTTGAGCTTTATCAAGTGGACTTTGCGCCCGTGCAGGACGCGCGCAGTGATGCCAGGTCGAATAGGGCTCAAGTGAGGATCAGATCAGAAGAGGCCGGTCGCTTGGCGGGTAGGGCAAGCCCGGCTTCCTGCGGGAATGATCATCGCATTGAATTGGAAAGCCTGGAGTCTGCTCCGCTACCGATCGAATCGAAGTGAAGTCGGACGTTAAGACGGCAACCTCGATAGAGCCGGGCGGTTTGAAGACGGTTCCGCAAACATCGGCGCACTCTCCGCACTTTCGGGGTCTTGATTCGGTGCCCGAGTTCCCGACCCTATCGTCGTCTTCGTGGTCCGCGCAGCAGGCGGGCTTAGCCGGCTCCCCGTTGTGTGCTTGAGGTTTCGGATCGCGCTTGCAGCAGTCAGAGAGAACGCCCGCTCGGCACAGCGCGGTAGGACCGAGCAGCAGCCACATCATCAGGAACTTGACCGCGAATTGAGGCATTTGCGACCATTGTATGCGTGAGAGACTGACGTGCTACGGCGAATTCCCATGCCGTGTTATCGGCGGTGCCGGGCGGGGGATCGAGGAAACAGGCGGCGGTGGGATTCGAACCCACGAATAACGGATTTGCAATCCGTCCCGACGAATCCGTAACCCCTAGTAATGACAAGCAGTTAGAGAATTCGGCGGACCCGCGCATGCCAAATACATGCCAAGGCGGCGAGAATTCACAGCTCTCGGACCCCGATCTTGAAGCCCTGATCCGGGCGTGGCCGACGCTGCCCGAAGCCGTCCGCGCGGGAATCGTGGCAATGATCGGTGCTTGTCGAAGGCCCCTTGTATCGTGAGTGCGGGTTGCTTCCTTTGAGGAGCAACAACTTCAGCCCGGCGAAACCGCGATCCTGGTGACGTTACTATGATGCATGCTCGTTCCGCTGGAATCATCGGGAAATGACAGACGCTGGAGCGAACGGGATCGGCGCCGGAATGAGGGGCGCGGCAGCGCATGGCGGCGACGGGGCGCCGACGCAAACGCGGGTGGGATTGAGCCCCATGCGATTCAAGTGTACGTAGGCGATCGGCATTACGATTCTCGCCCTACGCTATTCTCGGAATTGCGGCTCAACGGGCAGCTACTAAACTGTTTGACCGAGGGAGTAAGAATTCACAGGACTTTTTGGGCGGATTGCGCAGTGGGGCGGTTTCGCATCTACGTCGATGAATCAGGCACACACGCCGAACAGTGGTTCATCATCGGCATGTTGTTTGTTCCCGATCACGGCACGCTTCATTCTGCGTTGGTTAAGGTAAAGGAAAAACACAAGTACTACAACCAAGGGCGCGGGAATAATCGGCTGAAAGAGAGCCATCTAAATAAATTCCGAAACTGGCGCGATCTCGAAGTCGCCAAAGAGTGGATTAACGTCTTTATTCAACAGACTTGCTATTTCCGAGCGGTTGTCATTGACTGGACGATTTGGAATCCAAAGCACTTCGGCGATCCATTCGAACCTGAAGCACTCAAGCGAAAACGGGCGTACAAGAAGTGGGCTGAAATGTTGCTTCACCCTGAGCTTAAGAACCCGCGATTGGGCGTAGGTATTTATCATGCTGAATTATTCTTGGATCGAGTGCAGGTGTTGGCGGGATACGACATCCTCGGTCAATTGCAGGAGAGATTCACGGCGAATTACCGAGGGGAGTCGCCTTACATCGATCGATTTGAACTTATAGACTCATGGCGGGATGCGAGCCAGTGCCTGCAACTCTGCGACCTCTTAACAGGATGCATCTATCAATCGCTGGTTCCTGCCAAGTCCAAATACAAGCTTGGCGCTAAGCATCACTTAGCCGAGAGTTTGCGGCCTGTCGGTGTCCAGCAATTTACGGCGGGATTCTGGAAGGGTTTCGCCAAGGAAACGCTTAGCAAGAGACTTCCGAAGTTCAGTGCTTGGTTCTGGAAGCCCAGCGACTAGCGGGCAGGCGTAGCGGTGCCCCATAATGCACGAAGCCTGGATGGGCTGGTTGTCAACGGCGATCGGGCAAAGCCCGAACCCTCGTTCCAGCGCTCCAGACTTCATGGCTATTCAATTATACGGGAAAATGGTCCGACGAGTGTAGTTTCCGGCGTAGAATAATGTAAACTACTGCAAAACAAGCAGATATGAATCCGATTCTAGTTGGCCGACTATCGGAGTAGGCCCTCGACGGGGGGTCGCAGCTCCGCCCGACGTGATCCCCTCACGCTGTCCGAGGCCACTCGGGCGGGGCATTCCGCAACAAGGACAGCAACGTGGACGATCTTGAATCCCGAATCCTGTACGCCCTGCGGTTTATTCAAGTTGACGGACTCACCATCGACGCCAATCCACCGAGACGGTTGACGCTGAGAATCGGCGTGCCGCGTTGGCTGCTCTACGTTTGGGTGCGGCGGCGCGACGAGGGCCCCGATTTCGACCGTCTTTTTGACCGAGCCCTGAAAGCGATTGAAGCCGATGGGTACGTAGTGATAAGCCGATCGCCCTCGATGCTGCCCGTGGGTGATCTATGGGCAAAGCGGCCCGATGGACTCGACGTATTTATCTCCGTCAACATCGATGCTCGGCTTGCCCGGGCTTTCGTCGGCACCCGTGAGGGCACGGGACTCCGCAATGCGGTCGAGGCGTGCGAGCAGTGGTTCGAGGATGGAATCAAATTGTGGCGGCTCACGCCCGAAGGCTCGCGGCTGGCGGCAGGCAATGATATAGGCACGCTAACAGAAAAATCGTTCGAGGCTCTCTGCGAGCTTTTGCCAGAGGACATCTACATTCTCAAACGACTTCGAGACGCAAACGGCATTGCGTTGTGCGTGACCGGACAGCCAGTGGTCGGAGTGTGCTTGGCCGATCCGAATAATCCTTCGGCACCGAAAGAAAAGACGATCGGCAAGCGGCTACGGTACTTGAGCGAGAAAGGCCTTGCTCAGCTCTTCGATAAGGAACATCCCCGCAAAGGCTGGGTTATTACAACTCTTGGACGTGAAGCACTAGCTCGCGTTGTCGGCAATTGATTGCCGACTGATTACCGGCTAATTGCCTTAATCCCCGCAGACGCTCCCGGAAAATGGGGGGCATGAACGAAACGCATCCCCCCCGACTCTTACCCCTGGGCAACATGGCTCGGCGGCTTCGCGTGACAGCAACCTGGCTCCGAGCTGAAGCCGAAGCCGGACGGCTCCCGGCACTCCGTGCCGACAAACGCTTTCTCTTTGTTCCCGAGCTTGTCGAAGCCGTGCTGGCAGAGCGCGCCGCGGCTCGCCCCGGAGGGACGGTGCCGGATGCCGAATGACGCTCCCAAACCGCACGCCGACGGACTCGAACCGCTCATTTCGACGCGACGGCTCCGGGAGCTGCTCGACGTGAGCGATCGGCGGCTTCGCACGCTTCGCGCGGCGGGAAAGCTTCCCCCGGTAGACGCAAGGCTCGGCAAGGCTTTGCGGTGGAAGGCGAGCACGATACGAGCGTGGATTGAATCGCTGGAATCGTGACCAAAAAAATGCCCGCGACCAGTGGCGACCGGAGCGCGGGCGGCGAGTAAGACGCATGAACAATACGCTTGCAATCGCCAATCTTCAAGTCCTCAAGGGTAGTCGTTTTGCCAGTGCCAAGCGTGGCGAGAAGCGATGCCCGATCGAGCTGCCGGATGATCCCGCCGAGCGACGGGAGATTATCGAAGCGGCTCTCCTGGGCGAGCCCTTTACAGTGACGTTTTCCCCCGAGGGCTGCGAGCCTTGGCGGGAACGAGTGCCCAAGCTTCAGCTCGCGGCCTACTGCCCGAACGCTGACGGGCTCGTGTTCTGGCTCGGCATCGATCTCGATGGGCTTTCGCACGGGTGCGGCGGCTTGTGGAGCCCGACTCGTGCAGTGCGGTGCATTGCATCGGCGGCCGAAACCCTCGGGCTCTATCCCGCGTGCGTGTTTGCTCGCAGTGCATCGGGGGAGGGCTGGCACGTTTTCGTGATGCTCCCCTATCCGGTGATGCTCGCCGAGGGCGTGCTCGGCGTGAGTGCCCTTGTAGCGGCGGCCTACGATCTCGCTGGCCAAGACTTCGAGGACAGCGGCGGTGAGCATCCCCATGCGTTTCAGAATGGGCACCTACGAATCACGGAGCCCGGCACGGCTGGCGGCGTGGAGTTATTCCCATTGAGCGACTCCCGCCCGAGGCTGGGCTGGGCTCTGGCGATCCCGACACAAGCTCGATGCCCGTTCAGCGGCAAGCGGATCGAGCTGACTGCACTTCCCCAATGCTCACCCGAAGCGTGGCGGCGACTTATCGACGAAACCCGAGCATCGATCCCCCCCGAGGCTGCGAAGCCCAAGCGGGTGGCTCCGCGATGGCGTGGGCGTGACGGCAGCGATCCGTTCGAACGGCTGCCCCAACGGGTGCGGGATTTTCTCGCCCGGGGGGCGGCCGAGGGCTCCCGTGATAGCGAGTTATTCGTGGCGGCGTGCTCGATGCTCGGATTCGGCATCGACGGCCCCGACGTGGAAGCGGCAATTCTCGAAGCGGCTGGACGCTGCACGCCCCCCGTCGATGAGCGGACGGCACGGGCAAAGGTGCGATCGGCACTAAGGACGGTGCGAGTGTGAGAGCTGGTGAAGTGACAAGACGACTCCTCGACGCCCGAGCGGGCGGCAACGGTGCCCTCACCAAAAACCCCACCCGCCTCGACGAAACCCCAAGCGACGATACCAAGAGCGGGGGTTTCGGATATGTCGAGGCGGTAAGTGATCCGGATTTTGAGTGGCAAGCTCTCCCCGAGGATGCTCTCCCCGTGGGGCTGCGGGAGATCGTGCAGCATGGGGCAAAGGCCCTCGGTGTCGATCCGGCTCTTGTTGCCCTCCCTGGGCTGGCTGTGCTCGCAACGTGCATCGGAACAACGCGGGCATTGCTCCTACAGAGATCGTGGATCGCTTATTCGATCTTGTGGGCTGCGACGGTGCTACGGAGTGGGGGGCGGAAAAGCCCAGCTCAGGAGCTGGTGCTCGATCCCCTGTCGAGACTCCAGCTTGGGCGGTTGCGGGAATACGAGCTTGCCCTCGAACGGTACGAAGCCGACTCCCTGCAATACAAGACGGCCCTGGGCGATTGGGGAAAGGGCAAGCCCGGTGCTCGTGGTGAACCCCCGGCAAAACCTGAGGAGCCGATCCCGATCCGGTATTTGACGAGCGACACGACGATTGAAGCCCTTGCATGGCTCCTGCAATCGAACCGTCGAGGAGTTGGCGTATTCAATGATGAGCTTGCCGGTTTCCTCAAGTCGTTTGATGCCTACAAGAGCAAGGGCGGCGGTGATGCTGCTCGATGGCTGGAGCTTCATCGGGCGGGCACGCTGGTAGTTGATAGAAAGCATGGAAATCCCAAGACGATATACGTGCCCCGGGCAGCGGTAACGATCGCGGGCACGGTGCAACCCGGCACACTGCAACGGCTCCTGACGCCCGAGTATTTCGAGAATGGGCTCGCTGCTCGGTTCATATTCGCTGCTCCCCCCGAGAAGCCCCGTCGATACGTCGAGGCTGATATCCCCAAGCACGCGCAAGAGCGATACACGGAGCTACTGAGACGACTGCTCGCACTCGATCACCAAGCAGATGAACAAGGGGAGCTTGGCCCGAAGTTAATCCGACTCTCCCCCGAGGCGAAAGCCCTATGGGTTGCATGGGTTGATGAGATCGGAGCCCGTATCGATGCTGCCCTTGATGATGACGTGAAGGCGTTTCTCTCCAAGGCCGAGGAGCTTCCTGCCCGCCTGGCTCTCATCGATCACTGCACGCGAATCGTAAGCAGCCCTGATATTCCCGAGGACGTGCTCGAAGCCGACTCCATGCGACGGGGTATTGATATTGCTCGATGGGCATCGCTGGCAACGCTCAACGTATACGCTGGATTGCGGGAGCCTGAAGGTAAGCGTGAGGGGCGTAAGCTCCTGACTTGGGTGCAGGCGCACGGGGGAAAGTGTACTGCCCGCGATGTAGTCCGTGGTGTATGGCGATATCGAGGCGATCCCCAAGGGGCAAAGCTGGCCCTCGACGCCCTGGTAAATGATGGACTCGGGCAATGGGATTGGTCCAGCGGCCCGGGGCGTCCGACGGCTGTATTTCGGATAACGCTCCCGCATCGACACAGCGAAACTCCGAATGACGGCCCCGAGAGTGAGGGTTTCGTCGAGAGCACAGCGGGAAATGAGACGATCGGCACAACGGCATGGGAGCCCTTGGACGTGCTGCCCGAGGAGTGTACGGGCGCCGATCCCCCGTCGGATTACGAATCGGGTAACTAGTCCCAGCGGGGGGGCACCGAGAATATCTGCGGCTTTCGGCCCCCGGACCGTTTGACCCGGCGCGCGCGCGCCCCCGCAATTAAAGACATTAGAAGTGGTGTGTCAAAATCGGACGGGGGCGGGCCAAATCTCTGTAAACTGGCGGATCAACGACCGTGTCGCCAAGCGCAGAGAAAAACTCACGGATTAACGAGAAATGGCTATTGCGCCGTGGCCCCGTAGTCGTGGCTTCTCAGATTGACGGACTATCCGACCAAGGATATCATGCGATTCGTGCAAGGAACTGAACAACTCATCGAATTAGCTCGCCAAGCGTTTCACGAGACGGGATGGAGCATCAAGCGGCTTTCGCGTGAATCGGGCGTGAGCTACGCGATGGCTCACGGATTCGTCAGCGGCACCCGGGAGCAGACGCTTTCGACGTTGGTTCGGATTCTCAACGGGCTCGGCTACGATCTCACCATTCGGAAGCAGAAATCCAAGCTGCGGCCGTAGCTCCCCGTAATTGAGGACGCATCGTGAATCGAAAAGAAATCATATTGCCGGTGGGAATCACGGGGGCGATCGGCCTTGTGGTCGGCTTCTGCATCGGATTCTCTCTTGTACAGGGGCGCGCGCGGGAGCGTGCCAATCAGTGCGAGACTCGATTCGAGCAGACAACGACTGAACTGAAACAGTGCGTTTCCGCTCGTGACCAAACGCAAGCGCAGCTCCAGAGCTGTACTGTCTCGCTTGACGGACTTCGGGATTGTGGGACAGCTCGCGACGAGTGCGCGCACGAACTCGTCGCCACAAGAGAAGAAAACTCGACGCTGAAACGGCGGGCGAGCAGCCTTGAGTCTGAAGTTGCTAAGACGCGGGAAAGCTATCGGCGACAAATGAACAACCTTGAATCTGAGCTGCACGAGACTCAAGCGCGCCAGTTAGCTGAAACGGTGAATCTCGATTCCGACCTGAAGAAACTCGCGATAACTGGCTCTCGCCTTCATTTGTTTCGGATACTTGAAGCAACCGTGGCGCGCAAAAGCGGTGCGCTATTCAACGAAGCAGTGTTTGATATCAAAGCACAGAACGCCACTGGCAGAGTTATTTCTAGAGTGGATTACCGCCTCGCAGTGACGAGCCCCGGTCGAACGCTTCCTTGGTGCGAGGGCGAATTCACGTACGAGATTCCCGGCGGCGTTGAACTTGACGAGACTGTCGAATGGCATCTAAGCGCGGGCATTTTCTCCGATTGGGATTTGAAAATCCCCTTCGACAAGCGAGACGATCTCAAGGTTGAGTACACCGTGCGGAGACTCTACGACGCGAGGGGCGGCCTTGTGTGGTAGCTGGCGAAAAAGAGAGACAGACGTGTGAGTGGTCGCTTTTCGTTGCAAATGCCCGAGGAATCAATAGGGGAAGATCATGGCGCGAATCTTTAAGCCGACATTTCGCGGGCGACGATCGCCGCAATGGTGGGGGGAATACTTCGACCCTGACAGCGGGAAGCGGATGCGCGTGTCCCTGCGGACTTCGGACCGTTCGGCGGCCGAGCTGCTCCTGGGCGAGCTGCAACGCAAGCAGGCCCGAACGGCTGTCGGTCTGACTGATCGCTACGAAGCCCACAAGAATCGACCCCTGCGCGAGCACTTGGCGGACTGGCGAAACGGGCTGCTCGCCAAGGGACGCACGCGACAGCATGCCGACCTTTCGCACAACCGGGCAGCGCGCTTGCTCGACGGCTGCAGCTTCAAGCGATGGGCGGACCTTTCCCCGTCCCGCGTGACCGAATTCCTCGGGGAGCTGCGCCGCGATGGGCTGTCGGCGGCTTCGGTCAACTATCACGCGGTCGCGGTCAAGGGGTTTCTAAACTGGCTCGTGAGAGACGGCCGGGCGCCCGAGAATCCCCTGCTGTGCCTGTCGGCTCTGGACGTGAAAACCGACCGGCGCCACGACCGGCGGACCCTGACGGCGGATGAATCCGCTCGGCTGCTCAAGGCGGCAGAGAGCGGACCGCAGTCTTTCGACATGGCGGGCGCCGACCGGGCGATGCTCTACCGGCTGGCTCTTGAAACCGGCCTGCGGGCAAACGAGCTGCGCTCCCTGACGTGGCGATCTTTCGACCTGGACGCCGATACCCCGACGGTGACCGTCGAAGCGGCCTACGCCAAGAATCGCCGACGTGACGCAATCCCCCTGCGAGAGGACACGGCGGACGCGATCGCCGCGTGGCGCGGCCCGGTCGAAGCCCTGGACCTATCCGGCGCGGTGTTCCCGAATCTGACCCGCAACACGGCGGACATGATTCGGGCGGACTTGCGGACCGCGAAGGCGCGGTGGATTCGAGAGACGCGGGACCGGACGCAGCGGCGAAAGCGGCGGGACGATGATTGTCTGGCGATCCGCGACGGCTCCGGCCGCGTGGCAGACTTTCACGCTCTGCGGCACACGTTCATTTCGTCCCTTGCCCGAGGGGGTGTGCATCCGAAGATTGCCCAACAGCTCGCCCGGCATTCGACAATCACGCTGACGATGGACCGCTACACGCACACCGTGCTGCCCGACTTGGCTTCGGCGCTGGCCGTGCTCCCCGCGTTCGGGGGCAAGCCGGAGCAACAGCGGCAGCGGGCAACCGGCACCGATGGAAAAGCGCATGCCGCGCGCATGCCAAATGCAGGCCAAAAGCGAAGCATTCACAGGGTAAGCGGTGCCGCACGCGAGGGCAGAGACGGGCAAGCGGCGAAACCGGAAAGTGCTCGTTTTTCCCGCAGAAAACAGCGTATTTCGCGTGATGGAAGGGGATCGAGGAAACAGGCGGCGGTGGGATTCGAACCCACGAATAACGGATTTGCAATCCGTCCCCTTGGTCCACTTGGGTACGCCGCCGCGGTACGAGCCGTCCTTTTTTGGCCCCTCGGCAACATCCAGTCGTGCCGATCGGCCGACCGAAGAGGGGCATCGTAGCTGCGCGGGTCCCGCCCGACAAGTCTCTTTCCAAGCCGGCTGCTGGACCGAGGTTCTCGGAATTGCGGCCTTGAATCGGGCGGCGGCGGGGGCGTACACATGCCGATCCGCCGCCGACCCGAAAAGAGTAGGCCCGGGCGGCCAATCGCTCTGGCTGCTCGGCTGCTGATGGCGCCGTCCGATTCAGGACGCCCCAGCGGGCAGAACCGGTTGGTTGTCCCCAGCAGTGGGCCGAGGCCCCTACCGAAGCTCCCTGGCGATCCGAAGCCGATTAGCTTCCCGTTGGCCCCGTCGTTAACGGTCAGCGCGAGAGCCGGATCTGGAGATTGACGAACTCGAAATCGTCCACGTCGCCGGGACGTCCGCCCGCGCGGATGGTGAGCGTGTTTTCGCCTTCGCGGAGAATGCCCGGATCAAAATCCGTGCCGAACGAGCCGAAGCTTCCGTCGGACGGGGCGTCATCGAGATACTCCTCGAGCAGGATGTCGTTGATATACAACCTGTGGGGATATTGGACGCCCTTGGCCAGCAGTCGAAGTTCCGCGGCGGTGAATCGTGGTGGCAGTTGATCGGCTGAAATTCGGAATGTCGTCTCAAAGATCGCTCCCTCGGCCTTCTTCTGGAATTGGCTGTTGATCCTTCCGTCGAAGCGGTTGTCGCCGAGATGGTGCAGCTCCGGTTCCGGTTCGATAGAGACGACGCTTTCACGCTCCCGCTCCAGTTCGAAGTCGACCACGACTCCGTCCTGGAAGCTCCGTCCGGGATTGAGCAGTGGTGCGGACGACGCATTGACGCTCAGCGGCGTGTATCCTTCCAGCGTGGCCGTGAGCGCGAAGTAGGGTGGAAGCTCGGGCGTAAACAACTGATAGTGGCCTGTTCCGTCCGTTCGAACGACGACAGCCGGGCGATCCGGCAGATCCAGTCGTACCGACGCTGAAGGCAACGGCTGTCCGTCTTCGGCCGAAACTACCCGTCCCTGAACGATTCCAATGGCGTCTTCGGGAACATCCGGTACATCGCCGGTTTCAACACGAATGGGGTATCGCCACGGCGTTTGGAGAATGAGCACGCAAAGCGCGGTCTGATAAACGCGCCCGCCAGTCTGTGACCACTGGCCGATCGGGTCCCAACTGCCTCGCGCTGGACCTTGTTTCCGCTGATTCTCGATGAGCTCGCGCGTGGCGGCGCTGATCCATTGTAGGGGTCCTTCTCCAGAGTGTTGTTGCAGGGCCATGGACGCGAAATACCAGAGGTAGGTGTTGGGCTCGCGCTTCCAGTCAGGCGGCTCGTGCATGATCAGCGATGCCGAGGCGCGCATCAACGGTTCATCCGGTCGTCGGCCGAGTAGCTGCTGCGTGAACAGTGCTTCAGCCGTCATGGCGGTTGTGAGGCCGCGGTCGGGTTGGAAGCCGTACTCTCCCGGCTGCGTTCGCGACGAAACACGCGAAAGCCATTGTGCGGCACGGTCGAGAGATTCGGGAGCGGGATTAACGCCCGCGGTCTGCGCGACACTCAGTGCATGAACGACCCAGCCCAGCACGGCCGTGTCGGGAGGCTCTCCCTCCTTTGCGGACCAACCTGCTTCGCTGCTGCGAGAACTGCTTTCCAGGAATCGAACCGCACCCTCCAACGGGTTCCGCAGCGCCGGATCGCCGGTCATCGCCAACGCCTCTCCCAGGGCCAGTGTTGCGAGCGCGTGGCTGTAGAGTGATTCGTCGGCCCCAAATTCGCCTTCCTGCGATTGTTGCACGAGCAGCCAGTCGAGGGAGCGCGCCAGCATCCGGCGGAATGGCCCCGGGCGAAGGTGGTCGTGGCCGGCTGCCTGAAAGGATAGGATCGACATCGAAGTCAACGCCACGTTCGTATCGACGGTTGCCTCTCCGCCGCACCTTCCGCAGTTGGCGTCGAACGTCCGCCCGTCCCAGTGGCCGTCTCGACTCTGGTGGTCCGCGAGCCAGCGCAGGGCCATGGCGGTGGCGTCCTCGACCTTGCTTTGACCATCGTTGCCCATCGCGCGATTGCGCTCTTCCGCCCGGCGCATTGGCCAAGGACTGTTGTACGGCTGCGTTTCCAGCTCTACGGAGAATTCCGCCAATGCGGGGAGGACATCTGGATCCAGAGAGAGCGCGACCGGCGAAAGAGTGTTTGGATTGTTACTCGGCCGAGGCTTCGCCTCGGTAGGCGGTTGCGCAATGGCAATCCGGTCGCGAGCGTTTTCGTATTCGGGGTTGCCCAGTGGCGCTATCGGTTCGATCTCGATCAATTCGAACTGCGCAGGCGCGCTTGAGACGGGCAGATCGGCGCGAAGCGGATCGGCCGATCTCGTGAAGGTGGGGGGCGCGGCGTTGTCCGTCGTCTCGTCTCGCCTTGTTATCGGCGCCGAATTAGGCAGTGCCAGGGTCAGTGCGGCGTCGGATGATGGCATGGCGGGGGGCACCTCGTGCATTGGAGGAGCGAAGGCCGTCGGCGATTTCGGCGGCTGCGAGTCGTGCGCCGGTTCCAGGTTCAGGGTCGTTGGTTTCGACTCCGGCTGCCATGAAGCCGGCGCCGGCTCCACCCGCACCGTGTCTGAAGCCGAGAGCGCCGTGGAGACATGCGCGGCTCTCGGAGGCAGCGCTGCACCGAGTAACTCGGCGGCCGACACGTCCAGTGTGGCCGTTTCTGGTGAACGGATCGGCCGCGGTTCCGTCAAAGGCATGGTGATATCAGGCCATTCCATCAGCGTCTGTTGCAAGGAAGGCAGAGTGACTCGTCGCGGCGACGGACGCCCTTCTTGGGGGGAGGTTTCGATCTGCGCAGGAATAATGGCCGCGAATTTCTCTCCATCATGAGTATCGGAAATTCGCGGCGCGAGACGTTCCGGGTCGATCGTTTGCAGCGTGAATTCCGTCGTCCCCGCAATGACCGGAAAGTCTGGCAATCTGGGTTCCGAGGCGGAAACGTTCGGTTGATCGGGCGGCCGTTCCTCCTCCAAACGAATGGGCACTGCGGTCTCGGGCAGCGCGAGACTCCCTCTGATCGGCACGGGGGTGATGTCCACGGAGAGGTCGGGAGTGAATGAGGTCGATCGAGGCTCGAACGCCGGTGCCTCGCGAAGCTCCTCCAACGGAACCACGTCTCGAGGGGCCTTGATCGGAGTGAAAGCCGAAGAGACCTCGGCCAACTCGGAAAGCACGTCCTTCCGCAGAACCGGCGTTTCTGAACGAACCTCGTTCAGTTCCGGCAGCGCGGCAGCCAGTTCCTCGACAACGCGCCCGCGTATCTGTTTCGCCAGATCCTGACCCTTTGCCGGTGCGGCCAGGGCCACCTGCACGCCGCCACCTGCCCGAGGAGGACCGAGAATCGAAGCGGTCACATGCCAGATGCTTAACAAGAACAGCAGCAGCAAGTGCAGCGCAAGCGAAGCCAGGAGGCATCGTGCCAGCAGGCTCAACTTGCGGGCGCGCAGGTCGCGGGCCAGCGCAAGCAACGCCAGGAGGAGCAACAGCGCAAGGAGCGTCCAAAGCAGTCCTGTGCCGAGGTTCCACAGGAATGCCGCCCAGTCGAACTCACGTCTGTAGGTCCGTGTGTCGAGGAAAACCTCTCGGGAGACGGTGTTGTAGAGTCGGTAAGGTGGCGCCGCGGTCGTGTCGTTGGCGGTATCGGTGCGCGACGTGCCATCCGCGACGGCACCGCCCATCAAGTGTGCTGGTCGATCGGAGCTGAACAGCAGGGCGAATCCGTCCATGCCCAGAGCCGGATCGAGATCATTCGCGATGCTGTTGACCGCCGGTCCGAGGTTCTCCGCTGAAAGATGTTCACCACTCAGCCGTCGCGTTCGATAGAGATCGAATGCGCCGCTTCCTCCAGGTCGATCGGACGCGAAATAGAGAAAATCGCCAGACGGGGTGACGGCCGGCGACCCTTCGTTGTATGGGGTGTTCAGAGCCGCAAGCGGCCTGGCGGTTTGGACTCCGGCGTCGCCGATTGCCGCCACGTATAGATCGTAGGTTCGATGGAATAGGTCTTCGCGGACGGTGCCCGGCCAGGCGCCCGGATCGGGCTGCGCCGTATCGCTTGGCTGGGGCCGATTGGAAGCGAAGTACAGCGCGTCGCCCGAAGCGGTCAGCGCCGGAACGTATTCGTTAAACGGCGAATTGACCGCCGGACCGAGGTTCATCGGCTCGCCAAAGCGGACCCGATCTCCTTCCCCTTCCAGACGTTGCGCGACCCAGAGATCGTATCCGCCGAATCCGCCAAGGCGATTGCTGTAGAAGTACAGTTGCCGGCCGTCGTGGGACGGCTGCGGTCCGAGATCGTCATCCGGCGTGTTGATGCCTTCGAGTGGCTGGGGGTCGACCCAGCCGTCAAGGGTTCGCCGGGCGACATAAATGTCAGCGTTATCGCCAGCTTTTCCACGCACAAAGAACAGCGTCGATCCGTCGGCACTGATTCGTGGCTCATACAATTCCGAGCCTAGTTCACTGAGCTCCGCAACCATCTTCGGAGGTTGCCAGAGGACGTCACGCACGCGCGCGACGTCGCTGTCCTCCCGAATGGTGTCGGCGTCGGTGTAAAAGGCCTCGTGCAGTGGCCAGAAAGCGTAGGCCAGAACCCCGACTGTGGTTCCGCCGAGCGTCGCTGCAAGGAGGATCAGGCCCACCAGCCACGGCGAGCGCCGCCGGCCCGTTCCCCCCGGCGACAAGCCCGGGCCGTCTCCACGGTCAAGCGGTAGGGAACCGTTCATTCCACCAATACCGTATCGAGATAGGGTTCGCGAATGCCGCCGCCCTTGCAGACATCGAGCACGCGTACAATGTTCGCGTAGGCGGTGCGCCGGTCGCCGCGGACGGTCACTTTCTGCTCCGGATTGCCCGCGACGGCGTTCTCGATCATGGACTTTAATTCGCCCGGTTCGACGGTCCGCCCCGTGATGATGATCCGACCCTCCTCATCGACGTTGATGACCAGTTCGCGCAGCAGTGAGCTCATCGGCGCCGCGTGGCTGGCCTGGGGTAAGGCGACCTGCATTTCCCGCTCTGTCTGGTGAAAGGTGGTTGCCACCAGAAAGAAGATGAGCAGCAGGAAGACCATGTCGATCATGGGCGTGATTTCGATGTGTGCGCCCGTTTCGTCGGATGGCGCCTTGATGAGCATGATTGGTTCCCCTCTTCGGGCCGCCGTTGACTGCCGCGCATGGTCCCCAACTCAGGCGGACGCGGTCTCTTCGGACTCGATTTCCTCCGCCGCATGTTTGCCGTTGTCGTGGCTCGTGACGCGAGGTGCGGATCGCGATGTACGCACATCTCCCCCTCGAACAGTCATGAATTCCCCGGCAGGGAGAACGTATTCTTCGATGAACGTCAGCGTCATGCGGTCCATTTCCGCTACGAGATACTCGATCCGCGCCGAAAGCCAGTGGAATCCGATCAACGCGGGGATCGCCACGAGGAGCCCCGCCGCGGTAGTGATCAGCGCTTCGTAGATTCCCGAGGCGAGCATCTCCGTTTTGCCCAGAGCGTCGGCGGATGTGGCGACGGTCTGGAACGCCTTGATCATGCCGAAAAGCGTACCCAGCAGGCCCATGAGCGGGGAGATTGCGGCGATGACGGCGAGAATGCGCAGGTACTTACGGAGTTTGAACACTTCGCGTTCGCCCGCCTCCTGCACGTGCCGTTCGAGAAGCTCCACGGGTTCACCGAGGCGTTTGACGGCCGTGGCAAAGATGTGTGCCACGGGGCTGTTATCGCGATTGCAGTAATCAACGGCCTCGCCGCGGCGCTCCAATCCCTGGTCCAGAATGCGGCGCAGTCCCGGTTCGAATCCTCGCGGGATAATGCGCTTTCGTCTCAGGCTTGCCCAACGCTCCACGATAACGGCGAGGGCAATGAGGGAGCAGAGACCGATGGGGATCATCATGATCCCCCCGCGCTGCACGAAATCGAATACCGAGTTGATCTTCGCGGTGCCCGCAGATGCCTCGTGGGGAAGTCCGCCGTCCGGTGTTGTTGAGATCTTGATTTGCTCCGCCTGCCGGGGCTCGTTGGCCGGGGCCGTCGTCGGATTGGCCGGCATCTGCCCCAGGACGATCATCCAGACTGCGATCAACTTCGTTAATGCCAGCATGTCATCGTCCTCCCTCGTTCAAACGAGTGGTCCCTGGAATGCTCGCAGATTTGCCGGAATCCCATTCGAATCATCGGCCCGGCGGCGTGTCCTGCGGCTTGGCTTCCAAACGCTCGCGGGCCAGGTTGGACCATTTCGTGTCCGCGAACCGTTCCGTCACTGCCTGGAATTGCCCGCGGGCTTCCGCCGATCGCCCGAGCAGCTCAAAGCAACGTCCTGCTTCGTAAAGAGCCGCCGCGCTCCATTCCGCGTACGCATACAAGATGTCTACTTTGAGGAGCTCTTTGATGGCGTCCTCATATTTCTTCTGCGCGAATAGGCACTCGCCGACCTGGAATTGTGCCCGCGCGGACGTCGGCCCCTGGTGGTTCTGAATGACCGCCGAATAGGCCTTTATGGCGTCGTCGTAGCGCTGCTGGTTTTCTCGCGCCCAGCCCAGCCCGAACTGTGCCTGAAACTGCTGCGCATGGCCGGGGTGACGATCGAGAAACACCGAGAAACCCTGCTCCGCCGCGGCCCATCGCTGCAACGCAAGAAGACTCTCGGCCGCGCGCAGTTGACTCGTCGCGGCCAGCTCGTGATCGGGAAACTCGTCGACCACACGCCGCCATGCCCGTACCGCCTCTTCGTGGTTGTTGAGCTGCGCGGCGGAAGCACCCAGCAGATACAGAGCTGGAGCCAGCATGGCGCTTCTCGGGTAGCGACCAACGAATGTAGTGAGCTGCGATCGCGCCTCCTCGTGCCGGTCGAGCTCGTGGTCGCAAACGCCAAGGCGGTAGAGCACCTGCTCGCGCAGCCCGTCGTCGGCATTCCCCTTGATGCGCTGATCGAGTTCACCGAGCAGTTGCCGCGCGGAGGCGAATTCCTTGCGGTCCATGAGCATGGCGGCGAGGGCGAGCCGGGCGTGATTGGCCTGCGGACCGTCACCGTCCGTTGCCAGAAGCGCTCGATAGGTGCTCTCCGCCTCGTCCGTGCGGCCGGAACGCCGTAAGCACCACGCTTTCTCGTAGCGCAAGGCTCGTCGAGTTGCCGGGTCCAGTCGATCGGCGTGCTCCTTTTCGGTTTCACTGATCGCAGCGAGTGCTGCGTCGTATCGGTCGAGCCGCGATAACGCGATCGCTCGCCCGGCGGCTGCCGGCGCTGATTCCGCCTGAGTCTTCGTTTCCGTCAATACTTCGCTAAATAGAACCAGGGCGGGTTCGTACTGTCTCGCGGCCAGCAGAGCCTCACCCCGGCGGACCCGTGCCGCATTCGACTCCGCGGAACCGTCTTCAGTCAGCCGGCCGTACTCGTCGGCCGCACGAGCGTATTCCCCTTTCCGCATGGCAATCGAGGCCAGGTGCTTTCGAGCGAAGTTGCTGAACCTTCCCTCTTTGTCATTGCGGAGCGTTTGCTCCATCGCCTCGGCCGCCTCGTCGAGACGGTCCAGGGCCAACAGCATCTGCCCCCGCTCGAACATGACTTGTGTTCGGAGGGGACTCTCCGCAAACGTCGCCAGAAAGGACTCGTAGCAGGCGAGTGCCTCTTCCGTGCGACCTTGCCTTTGCAGCGACAGTCCGAGCTTGAACAGGGCGTCGTCGGCGGAGGGCACATCCATGCCATCCGCCAGGTACTGCCGCAGTCGCGACTCAGCCTGCTTCCACTCGCTGCGACAAACGTGTATGTCGCCCAGGGTCAGCTGGGCGGCACGATGCTCGCCGGTTTGTGCGGCACGATCGGCGACGGGCGTGAGTGCTTCCACCGCGTCGTCGAACCGCTCCAGACGATACAATGACATACCCAGGTGGTAGCGCCCCAGCCGGGTCGTTGTCTCGTCGGGTGAGGTCGCGAGCACCAGCTCGTACTGCTCCGCCGCCTTGGCGAATTCGCCCTGTTGATAGGCACATTCCGCCACCAGCATTCTTGCCCCTACGGCAAGGGCATGGTCGGCGTGCTTCTCGACAATTTCTTGTGCAGCCTCCTGGGCCGTCTTAATCTCACCCTGGCGGTAGGCCTGACCCGCCAGCAGATAGAGCATGTCGGGCTCGAGTTCGTGCCCCGCAAAAGCCTCACGAAAGCGCCTCCCCACCGCTGCGGCCGCGTCAGTATCGCCCGAGCGAGACAGCGCCACAGCCCGGTCGTACATCATTTGCGGTCGCAGGTCGGACGCGGGAAATCGATCCAACGCCTTTTCCAGCAGTCCGGCAGCGTCGGCGTACCGCTCCTGTCGCAAGCGACATTTCCCCAACCAGTAGGCCGCTTCATCTGCAGACTCACCGCCTGCATCCAGAGATCGCCCCCACAGCGCTACGGCGTCATCGTAGTCTCCGGCGTCGAAATAGAGCCGTGCTCGCACCATTCGCGCTGCGGGCGCAAGCGAAGACTCCGGGTTCGCGCTCAGCAGCCGGTCGAACAACTCAGCGGCTTCGTCGGTGTTGCCCTGGTCGGAGAGTATCGAGCCCAAGCCGAAGAGCGCTTCCGGCAGCAGGTCGTCTCGAGCCGACTCGATTACCCGGCGGTAGAGTGGCGTGGCCGAAGTCGCCTCACCAAGGCGCTGCAAGCAACTCGCTTCCAGCAATTCTGCCTGTGCGGCCAGTTCGCCTTCAGGGTTGCGTTGACGCAGCTCACTCAAGAGCCTTACCGCCTCTCGATCGCGATTCAATTGCGAAAGCGCTTGAGCGCCGAGAAGGTCGCAGCGATTGCGCAACGCGCTGCGGTTGTGGTCCCGCTGGACGATTGTGCAGAATCGGAGCACATCCTCCTTGCGATGTAATCGGTGCGATGCCTCGGCCGCGCCCAGCGCCGCGTCATCTGCAAGCTGGTGTTTGGGATGCTCCGTAAGTACGGTTTCATAGGCCTTGACCGCGCCAGCGAAATCGCCTGCGCGACTCCGGCATTGGCCCAACATGACCGCAACTTCAGCCGCGTACGGCAGGTCTTCAGCCTGTTTCAGCATCTCCAGTTCCGGCAACGCCGCCGAACAGCGATCGAGCCGAAACAGGCTCACGGCCAGACCATAGCGCGCCGTTATCGCTTTCTCATGCTCAGGCCATCGCGAGAGGAATCGCTGATACTCCTCGGCAGCGAGATCGAACAGCCCGCGGTTCAGCAAGCCGTTACCCGCGTAGTACGTGCGCAGCGCCTCGTCATCAGTGACCGGCGCGGTGCTGGATCGGGGCTGAGCCGCATCAGGTTCCTCCGCTCCAAGGACAACGCAGGAAAAAGTCGACGTAAACAGGCAAGCGAACCACGGCAAGGCGCAGTTGATCCCTGAGAGTCGATATCGCACGGTCGAATCCCTCCCTGTCTAGGCCGGCCTCGCGTGAATGGGAATTGCACAGGGTAGCGAAGATCGCTGGATGCTCCGCCGCGCTCGACGCGTCCAATGGGGCATCGCAGTTCGCTCGTCCGCCGCGCGCGGCGACTCCGGTCCCGCCGGCGTCACCGCGCGCGACACGAGACTTGTTGGCTCATTGCTTTTCCAGGGCCACCCGGGAATCGTTGGAGCAGGGTTGCGTGCACTCCTGTGGACAAGGCGTCACGCAACCATCTTTCTCCGATTGTCCTCTCAGCCGCTCGCACGGGGCACTCTTCATTTCCGCCGCGGCGTCTTCCAACGCTTCCGCGAATTCTGCAAGCCGCTCAGCCTGTGCCCCGACCTGTTCCGCTTGGGCGTAGATATCACTTGCCCGCTGACCGAGGGCCGAATAGTCGTCCATGTAGCCGGCGAACATCACGTTCAACTGCTCCAGCTCGCGGTCCAGCACGCCGCGCTCGGCGTCGTTGGGCGTTGCATCTGCCTTTTCGCGGAGTTCCTCGGCCTGTTCGTCGATCCGACCGGCGCGTTCTTCCACCTTGTCCGCTTCGCGCTCGAGCTGTTCAGCCTTCTTCTCAAGCTCGCGGGCCTTGCGTTCCAATGCCCGGGAACTCTCCATCAACGCCTGAACCTGAACCTCCAGCGCGGCACGCTGCTGGTCGCCGAATTGCGAATGCGCCGCGGCCGCCTGCTTGATGTGCTGAACCAGTTGATCGTGATCCCATTGTCCGGCGTTGGCCGCGATTGCTTTCCTCAACTGCTCGACCACTTCGGCGGCCTGCTGCGAGCCTGCCATGGTTTCCCGGGGCACAGCCTCCAACGCGGCCTGAATGTCCTTTTCAATTTCGGCCCGCCATTCCGGGGACGCCGCTATGCCGTAGGCGCGCGCAGCCCTTCGAGCTCCACGCGCCGCCTCGAGCTCCGCGCGACGAGCTTCCCGGCTCCGCTTAACCTGTTTCTCCTTTTCCTTCCGTTCAATCTTGGATTGCTCGAAGAACTCCTGGGCCTTCTTCATTTCGCCGGAAGTCTTACCGAGTCGCCGAATCGTGCCCACGTGCGGTGCGGGCTTGCCTTCAATAATCCCGACGAAATCCGCGAAGATGGACTGCTGAAGGTCGGTTCCCTGGAAGTGGATGGCTTCGTCGTCGGGGCGAATGAGCACGGGGACGTCGGGCCTCGCCATCAATTCGGTCAGGTCCTTCAGCTTTCCTTCGGACAGTTTGTAATCCTCCCAGCGGTTCTCGCCGGGATCGATCATCTGCACGAAGCTCTCGAAAACGTGCTGTACCGGCTCTGTCGCGATCACTGTGATTTCGTCCTTGCCCGGCCGAATCAGCACGGGAACATCGCTGCGGGACATGAGCTTGGTCAGCGCCTCGAGCTTTCCCTCGCTGAGCGCGTAGGTGCGCTCCACGGTTTTGCCCTCGTTACTCCAGAACGCGCTTCCCGCGTTGAATTGGAATCGGCCTGGTGCGTCGTGCGCCTTGGGTGGGGACGGAAACAGCGACCCGGCCTTCGGTGCGGCAGGAGCTTTGGGAACGCCCGGCACCGGCGGAACCTGTGGCGCAGGCGGTACCGCCGGGACGGGAGGAGCCGGCGCTACCCAGACACGGGATTTTCCCATGCCTTCTGACATCTTCTCCAACTGCTGGGTGAGCTTCTCCAAGCGCGCCTCCAGTTCGTCGAGACGATCCTCCAGCGCATTGGACGGCTCACCTGCCCGTGCCCGCGGCGCACGTGCGCGGCGGCGACCTTCGTCCCGCGCGTCAGCTACGACCACACCCTGCGCCGCCGCAACGGGTGCTGCCTCCCCGGAAATCGCCGCGGCGGCAAACGGGACGCTTCCCGTCCCCACCGAAGCGACCGGAGGAGCCGTTTCTTCGGCAACAAGGGGGGCCGGAGTAAGCAACCAGGCGCCGGCAGCCAGCGCGAGGGCCAGCATCACGCCGGGGATCGATGCCCCCGGCCTCTCTCTCTTGGTCATCACCATCGTCAGTCTCCTTGCAATGCGTCCGGCTCGCCCAGTGAATACACCCATTCCCGTCATGTAGACGGTTCGTTCCTTCGCACCCAAATATTGCCGGGTCTGGAGCAGGGCCTGGGCGTACGTTCGCCGCCCCTCGGGCATCAGCCATGTGACCCAAAGATCGCAGCTGGACTCCATCTCTTCGTGAAGCCGCCTGCGGATCCACCAGACCACCGGATGCCACCAGTAGAGACACCCGACAAACTGCTCAAACCACATGATCCAGTGGTCCCGCCGGTGCAGATGCGCAAGCTCATGGCACACCACCGCTCGACGGGCGACCGGGTCGTATTGATTCCAGAGTTCCACGGGGAGAATCAGCACCGGTCGGCGACCGACCCAGATCATGGGTGAAACCCGCGCGTCGACCAGAAGCACGCGCGGAATGCGACGCAATCCGAGCTTCTTACCGACACTCTGAACGAGGTCTTGAACGTCGGCCGGCGCAATCGTTCCCCTCCGCAGGCAACGGCGGAATTGCAATGTTGCCAGCGTTTTCCATGTCACCAGCAACATCAAACCGCCAACCCAGACGGGGAGCGGTATCGCGGGCAAGTGCGACACGTCGTGCCACAAACGGCCGACGGCATCAAACCACGGTTTGGTTTGGGACGACACGGCTTCACGAAGTGAGGATGCACCAACGCCCACAGCCCCTATTAACGCAGCCCACGCGGTACCGGCGAAACCGGTTGCTGCCGAGATGAACGATCCTTGCGACGCGGGTTCACTGACGAACTTCTCTTCTTCGCGTGGCGAGCCGTGGGCTTCAGCCTGCGAGGCCATGCGAGTGTCCATTGCACCCGTGGATTTCTCGGGAGCGGACTCACCCAGGACAGATGCCGCGATCGGCAATTCCGTTGAGGTCTCAACCGCCGGTTCGATCGGCGGAGGCAAGAGTTCCGCCTGGCTCTCTTCAATTGAGGATGATGAAAAAGGCGACCCGACGGACACGCTGGCCTGGGCGAGCGGTTCCGGGTTCGTCGCATCCGCCCGGGTCACCTCGTTTTTCGTTTCCCAATTCGAGTTGTTTTCGAGTTGCGTCTGCGGCGTCGATTGCGCTGCTACCCAGTTGTCGGGCACGGCCTTGTCGTCTTCGTCGATCCTCACCGGTACGGCGTCTTCGCCTGTTACGATACCGGCGATTTGCGGAATTCGTGCTGCGGGTGGCAGCGGCGACGTGACCCACGCCAGGACCGCCCCGATGGACTCCACCAATCCTCGCTCCAACTCGGGGACGAATGGGACCATTTCTATCCCCTCTTCCCCAACGGGCGGACCTGATTCAGACGACAATTCGTCGCCTTCCACATGACTTTGTGCAAGGGATTCGTGATATCTGGCGGCCGCAGCATCGCTTTCGACATCGAGCCGCAAGTCGAACGAATCGGCAGGCAGCGGTCGATTGCCGGGGCCCGTCCCCGCCTCCCATCGTGGCGGGGAGGGCAGAAATGGCCCGCATCCCAGCCACAGAATGACCACCAGCCAGAGAACGTAACGGGTGCCGGGGCGCCATGTGAGCGATCGCGAGAGAATCGCCACGATCATCGCCAGGGGCACGAGGAGAAGGGCGTTTCGCCACAGGACTTCCGCGATGGTCCCCACAACTTCGTTCACCGCTCGGACCCCCGGGTCGGTTGGTGCGTCGATTCCGTTACGCCTGCCCCTGATCCAGCTCGTCGATCAACCGATGAAGCTCGCCGATCTCCTTCGGCGTGAGCTTCTCTGATTTCACGAGTTGCAGGACCAGCGGACCGGCCTCCCCGTTGAACAACTGGTTGACCAGTGTGTTCAGCCGCGCTCGGGTGACCTGCTCGCGCGACACGCGTGGCCGGTACACGAATGCCAGTCCTGTCTTGTTGCTGGTAACAAACCGCTTGTTTTCGAGCCGAGTCAGCAGCGTCTGAACCGTCGTGTAAGCGGGACGGCGCTTGCGCTTTTGCAAGTGCATCAAAACGTCGCGGACCGTCCCGGGACCCTCATCCCACAAGACCTTGAGGATCTCCAGCTCCGCGTCTCCCAGCTCCAACGGTCGTGCTGCCATGTTCCGCCAATCCTCGCCCGCCGTCTCCTACAACTGTCGTAGGTAGCCTACTACAAATGTCGGAGGCATGCAACGCTTTTCTGGAGGATCGACAGGTTCCGACAAGGCGCCTGTCAGCCGTTCCAACTTCTGGTACACGCCCGGAATTCCCACGGGTGCGATGATGGCTTTTTCCGGCCGGCAGACCGTGCGCAATTGACGCAGGCGCGTCGTGCAGGAAAAGAAAGGAGTGCTTGAACGAGCCGCAAAACGCAGCAGTCTGCGGCACAAGGCGCTGGCCGTCGATCAATCCTCGAGGCGGGTATCGCGCAGATCGCCCTCGTCGAGCAGTGTGAACCGACGCTCGCGGAGGACGCGGACGCCCTGCTCGAGGTTGTCGCAGGCCACGGCAATGGCCGGAGACCCTTGGGGATGGGTGAGGAGCGGGTAGGTGTAGTGGATGTTCACCTCGCCGCCGAGCAGCGCCGCCCATGTTTCCAGCAAAGCCCTCTTGCCGTGCGGAAGTGACACGACCAGGAGCTCGGACTCGCAGGACGGAAATCCGGCTTTGCGGATCAGGTCACCGCCTGCATCGGGATCGTCCACGATAAAACGGCAAATGGCGCAATCAACCGAGTGGACGACGGACACGGCGAGAATACGCACGTCCGTCTGATCGAATAGGCGGGTCAGCCGCAGGAGCTGTCCAACCCTGTTTTCGATGAATACCGATTGCTGGCGCACGACGGGGAAGCCTTGGGCTTCGGCGGTCTCGAACGGCTCAATGCTCATGGCGTATGAGTTTATCGGTCCTGTGGCTCGGGGAAACCGACTTTCCCCCCGTTAAACATCGGCCGCCGGCCACCTCCGAACCAGCCTCGACGTGCCATTTTCGCATGATCCGAGCCTGTCACGATGGCAGTCGCCCTCCGCCGGAGGTTTGTGCGAATATTGTAATCTATTGATTTGCATATCTTTATGTGAATACCCCGGGCATCGCCCGCTGGCATGAGGCATGTAAACCCGATGATCAGGCGCAGGGAGCGCCGACCCCAAAGGCTCAATGGCCAGGAGGTAAATCATGTCAAAGATCATCGGAATCGACTTGGGAACCACGAACTCGGTGGTGGCCGTGGCCGAGGGCGAACAGGTCAAGGTCCTGACCAACGCCCAGGGCTCACGCCTCACGCCGTCCGTGGTAGCCTTCACGGAAAAAGGAGAGAGGCTGGTCGGACAGGTTGCCCGCCACCAGCAGGTGACGAACCCGCAGAACACCATTTTCTCAATCAAGCGCTTCATGGGGCGACGTCACAACGAGGTCACTCAGGAAGAGAAGATCGTCCCCTACAACGTTGTGGGCGGGCCTGACGAACTCGTTAAGGTGGAGGCACGAGGCAAGAATTACACTCCACCCGAAATCAGCGCCATGATTCTTCAGGATCTGAAAAAGACCGCCGAGGATTACCTCGGCCACAAAGTGGACCGGGCCGTCATAACGGTACCCGCCTATTTTAACGACTCGCAGCGCAAGGCGACCAAGGACGCCGGTGAGATCGCCGGTCTCAAGGTCGAGCGCATCATCAACGAGCCGACGGCAGCGGCGCTGGCCTACGGTCTCGACAAGAAGAAGGAACAGACCATTGCCGTATTCGACCTCGGCGGTGGTACGTTTGACATCTCCGTCCTGGAGATCGATCCGGAAATCGGCACGTTTGAGGTCAAGAGCACCAGCGGCGACGGCCATTTGGGCGGCGATGACTACGACGAGGAGCTCATCAACTTCCTCGCCGAGACCTTCCGCAAGCAGGAGGGCATCGACCTGCGTACCGATCCGATGGCCCTCCAGCGACTGAAGGAAGCGGCGGAAAAGGCAAAGTGCGAGCTTTCCACCGTGCTCGAGACCACCATCAATCTACCCTACATCACCGCGACGCAGAGCGGGCCCAAGCACTTGCAGGTGACCGTCACCCGGGCGCAGTTCGAGCAGATGACGCGGAAGCTCACCGAGCGCTGCCGCAAGCCGGTCCTGGACGTGCTGGCCGGCGCGAAGATGTCACCCAAGGACATTGACGAGGTCGTGCTCGTCGGCGGCTCGACGCGCATGCCCGCCGTCCAGGCCTTGGTCAAGGAGGTCTTCGGCAAAGAGCCCAACAAGAGCATCAATCCCGATGAGGTGGTCGCCGTAGGCGCGGCCATCCAGGGTGCGATCCTTTCCGGCGAAAAGGAAGACATCGTCCTGCTCGATGTCACGCCTTTGACGCTCGGTGTTGAGACGCTGGGCGGCGTCATGACCCAGCTGATCGAGGCCAACACCACGATCCCCACGTCGCGGTCGGAAGTCTTCTCCACGGCCGCCGATGGGCAGACCGAGGTCACGATTCACGTGCTTCAGGGCAACCGTCCCATGGCCGCCGATAACCGCACGCTCGGTCGATTCAATCTGACGGGCATCGCCGCGGCGCCGCGGGGCGTTCCGCAGATCGAGGTCACGTTCGACATCGATCGCAACGGCATTATCAACGTCTCCGCCAAGGACAAGGCCACCGGACGGGAGCAGTCGATTCGCATCGAAGGCAGTGGCGGCATGTCCAAGGAGGACATCGAGCGCATGAAGCGCGAAGCGGCCGAGCACGCCGAGGACGACAAGAAGAGGGCCGAGCTCATCAAGGCCCGCAACGACGCCGACAACGCCTGCTATCAAATCGAGCAGCAGCTACGCGAGCACGGGGACAAGGTCCCGGCCGAGGAACGCAGCAAGATCGAGTCTGCGATCAACAACGTCCGCGAAGTCATGAAGGGAGACGACGCCCAGGCCATCGGTCGGGCCCGCGACCAATTGCTCCAGGATGCCCAGGCGATCGGGCGGATCATCTACGAGCAGGCGGCCAAGGCTGGTGCTGCGCCTGCCGGCGGCGGGGAAGGCTCCGCCGGCGAGTCACCATCCGGCACGGACGACAACGTCATTGATGCCGAATTCGAGGTGAAGGACACCAAGTAGACCGGTCCTCACCTAATCCTGATTCAGCTCAAAGGACGGGTCCGGCGAAGTCGCCGGGCCCGTCTTCTCATGGACCCACGATCAAGCAAGCTCTGCTTTTCGAGGCAGCGGCCGATATCATCACGGAATCATTTGCCTTATCGCCGAAACTCCACGACAAATCGCGCAGCGGTGGATTTTTTTGTTATAGTCCAGCAAACGGAGCGTTCGGGCGCTGCGACGGATCAGAAATCGGACATCTGAGAAATCAACTGGAAAGGAAGGGCGTTGTGCATTCCAAGGGAATCGCTGTTTGCACCGGTACATTGCTTATGATTTTGCCGAACTCGGGGTGTGCGCCGAGCGGACCCCCCAGCCCGTCATCCACCGCCATGTTCACTCCCGGTTCCGGAGATTCCCTTGGTACATTCAGTTATGACGGAGGCAGCTTCGAGCTTCAAAGCGATGCCGAAGGTAAACTCGCGGCAATCACCTCCGAAGACGTCGGGAGCTTCAGTATTGATGAAAACGGTAATCTGAGCCGCATCATGTCCCTGGATGGCGGCGTTTTCGTCATTACACGGACCGATGCCGAGACGTTGTCGATTGATGTGGACGATCCGGAACTCGGCATGCTCATCGTTTCGGTGTCACTTACCCAATATCCGGCGCTCCGCACCGCACGCAGCGTGGTGAATGGACTGCAAACTCTCACCGTCCACTCGGCGGCGACTACACCCAAGACCAGCCCGACGGCGCGCGAACTGGATGATTTCGGCGAGCTCGACTTGTCAACGTTCTGCCAAATTACCAACGGCTGTGCCCTGGCAGAACTCTACGCGACGTTGTTTCTCGACGATGTCGTCGACATGATTCAATCGGACTTGGTTATCGTGCCCAGAAGCATCATTCAGGGCCAGGTGGATGATGCCTTGAAGGCGCAGCGCGAATTCTGCCAGGAGTGGAATGGGATCGTACAGGAATTGGACGACAACCCCTGCACCTCGTCCGACGATCCGGAGCCCGAAACACCGGAAGACTGTTCTCCCAACGGCGCATGCAACGTCAATTGTCCGGATACGGAACCGGACCCCGATTGTAGCAATGCGGAGATCTGCGCGGCCAAGGGATTCTGCTGCGTCGGAGATCAGGTCTGCGACATCCAGCGGTGCAATGAGTTGGATGCGGACTGCACCAATTTTGATTTCTGCGATCGGCTTGCCACTTGCTGCGATGATGACGATCGGTGTGACACAACGGTCAACGGGCACGGCTGTCCGGAATCCGACGACGACTGCGCCTATTGCGGCAACCTCGACGACGTTTGCATTCTGAACTGCTCTCCGAGCGATCCCGATTGCGAGGGCTCCGACACCTGTCCCCGCGATGATTTCTGCGAGGTCGACTGTGCGGGCGCGGATCCGGACTGCGCCCTCTGCGGCGCCGACGAATCATCCACCTGCATCAATGACTGCGATCCTCCGGACCCGGATTGCACGGTTGTGACGAACATCACCGCCGAAGGCTCAGTCTCGAGTTCGTCCGTCTACCAGGACCGGGACGATTTCCAGACATATTTGGCGGTCGATGGCTCGACGGGGACGAACTGGTTCTCGGACGGCCGCGGTGGCGGCGGGCCGGGGCCTGAAGCGGAGGTGTTCACGTGGGTGTTCAACGAGGTGCGCAACACGAGCATTACGCGAATTGAGACCGACCCCGACACCTTTGAAGGCGGGGGGAAATTCGGATTCGCCAGCGTGCAGGTTCTTGTGCAGGATCTCGCCGGCGAAACGGTCTACGACAGCGGGGTTCTCAGCATGTCGGCCTTCCGCGTTGACTTGAACCTTGCCCTTCCCGAGGGCGTGGAAGGCCGTACGATCATTCTGACGTTGATCGTACACCAGGATAATTCCTGCGGCGGTTTTTCCGAGTTTCGCGTATTCGGCCTCCGCGACGTCGGCGAGCTCTGAGCCGTGCCGAGCCTCGGAAGGGCGGGTTGAGCGAGGAGTTCCTCGCGTTGCGGGGTCCGGGCGGGCGGTCTTTCGTGCGCATATGGCTCGCGAAGCGAGGCGGCAGGCGATTCGAGTTTCACGTCAGCCCATTCCGCGATGGCGACTACGAAGCCGGCGGGTTGCCCGACTCAAAAGCCGTTTGTGCCCAAACGAATCGGGATCGTCCGCCGGGTTTTCCCTTGCAGGCCCCGGGGCACATGAAACAGAAACCTACGCGCCCCGACCCGAGCTGCGACCTGCGGTTCTCCAACGAAACGGGTCCGGCAAGCGTGCCGGACCCGTTCTTGTTGAAGGTCTTGCGAGGCCGCGCCGGCCTTCGCGTCAATTGACAATCGTAATCGTGTAATTGACCACGATCTGACAACTGCCCGTTCCCACGGTGACGTTCTTTGTCGCCGGCAGCGAGGCGAAGCTCACTGTTTCCGACAGAGTGCCGATGGTGTTCCCGAACTGCGTGGTGCAGTCGAGACTGTCGATGTCAATAAGACTGTTGCTTTCCAGAACGAAGGACTCGCCGTCTTTGAGCACGAAGTTTCCGCTGCCAACGCCGACGGTGAAACTCTCGCCCGGGCACGCCGAGGCATCGCCTTCGCTCATGCAGCAGTTGCTGACTCCGCAGGCGCCCTTCTCCGCCTCACAGTCGAAAGTCCTGAAAGTGACCGTGGAACCATCGGGTTCTTCGATCGTGAAGACTCCCTTGAGTTCCAGACCTTCGAGCGACGTATCGTCGCAGTCATCGACCACATCAATGTCAACGAGCGTGACATTGATCCGCTTGTCCTTGCGGAGCGGGTCGAGCATGGCTGTGAGTTCCGCGCCGTCCTGCCGGCCGTCATCATCGGTATCGGGGTCGTTCGGGTCGGTCATGGCGGTTCGTTCGGCGGAGTCGTTCAGCCCGTCGCCGTCCATGTCGGCGTTGAGCGGATCGGACATCACCGCCACCGGTGAGCCTCCATAAACCGTTACGTTCCAACTGGAGTTGACTTCGGTATCGTCATTCAACCCGTCACCGTCGGTATCGGTGCGTGCCGGGTGCGTCCGCGCGAGGAGGCTGACCGGCGGCGCGACGTAATTGCAGTTCGGGGCATCGTTGCACTTGGTCAGAGCCGTGTCGAGTACCACCGGATCGTACAGCGGATTTCCGTTGGAAATCGGGTTGCTAGAGTCAAACTCCAGATAGTCGAGAATCGAATCCATGTCCGAGTTGGACTTCGTAGGATCGAAGCCCAGCGCGCACTCGATCACGTCCGGAATGCCGTCGCGGTCGGTATCGGGCAGGTTCTTGTCCGATCCGCAGAGGTCCTCCTCGTCGTCGAAGAGACCGTCCGAATCGGTATCGGTGACCTTACCGGCGTCGGGGCTGTTGGGATTAATCCCCAGGATGACTTCACGGCCGTCATTGACGCCGTCGAGATCGGTGTCCGTCTTGACCGGATCGGTTCCGAACAGGCCCTTGTGTGCGACGCGAATGAAGTCGTCGCTGTTTATGGCGGGGTTGGTGTCCAGCGTGCCGTTGAGGCCGGCACTGATGCAGACCTTGCCGATGGTGCTTTTGGTCGGGGGGCTCGATGCCATGCTGAACTCGACGACGTCGTCGCCGGAGGCCGTCGTGGTCTGGCAGATGCCGTCCGGGCCGGGATCGATCTTCGGCGTCGCAACAACCTGGTCGTCCATGGAAGGCGTCGTCTCGATCACGCCGTTGGGTCCCGGGCCGATGCACAGCTTTGAACCGGTGCCGTTCTGGGTTACGACGACGTCATCGCCGGAAGCGGTCGTCGTATCGCAAGTGCCGTTCGTTCCCGCGCTGATGGCCCAGTCGCTGTAAGGCGCGACGGTGAGTACAACGGGGGGGGTGCTCGGACCCGCATCGGGGTTGAACAACTCGATGGTGTACGTGTCGAGCAGCTCGGACGTGTCCGACCGGCCGTCCTCGTCCGTGTCGGAACGGTTGGGGTCGGTACCGGCGGTTTTCTCATCATTGTCCATTAACCCGTCGAGATCGGAGTCGGGTCGGGCCGGACTGGGGAACGTCTTGTAGGGCAGCCCGGGAACCTTGGACACCAACCAGCCTTCTCTAACTTCCGAGAAGTCGGAAAGCGTGTCGCCGTCGGTATCCACCAGGGTGTCGTCGCTGCCGTAGAGGTATTCCTCGCGGAGGTAAAGGCCGTCGTTGTCCTCATCGCTCGTGTACATGATCAGGAACGTATCCCGGGCTTTCAGCGGAATCGAGCGGAAGTCGGAGTTCTCGTCGAGATCCGTGTTGGAACTGACGGCCGTCCAGAATTTCTTGCCATCCATGGTGTTCGCCACGTCGCGAACACGAACGAGCGCTTCCACCGTGACCGTGCCCCCGCCCTGAAGCATGCGCATATCGGGTCTGGTCGCGTATGTATTCATGTCCGTGGAAGCGACCGTGTCATGCGTCAGACCGGCGATTTCCAGCGCCCTTTCCATGGTGATGCCCACCTGGCGAGCATCGGGGCCGTAGACGCTCGCCGTCGCGACGCGATAGAGCTCCACCCGGCCATCCCCGAAATCGATGGTGATCGCCGCGGTCCGGTCGATCACTTCCTGCGTCGTAAAGACGAGGTTGCGACCAAACTCGTCGAGCACATCGTAGTTGACCACCTTGAAGATGAGACCGGTGGGCTCGCGCATGAGGTCGTCGACGCGGTTGGGGAATATGCTCGTGTTTTCAAAGATAATCGGCCCGCGATTCTGCTCCAGCGGAGAAATGTTGTAGACCGGCTGGCCCAGCGGGTCATCCGCGCCTGTGGGACGCAATGTGGCGATGGGCAGGAAGGTCAGTCCGGTCACGCGATCCTGCTGGAGCATGGAGAGCTCGATGTTCGTGATGGTGAAGGAGATGTCGCTCCTGTTGGAGATATTGACCGTTGCCTGGACGATGGCCGAGTCGATGTTTCGCGTGACCGAGCGGCTTTCGCTGAATTCCAGCGCGTTGGTCACGGACTCCTGGTACTCCTGTTGCGACGTGGCGGATGATTGGCGGTCAGTCGTCGTACTGTAGCCGGCCGCCTGCGATTGCCCGAAGCTCACTTCGCCCGAGATCTTGAAGCCCGCCGTGCCGCCTTCCGCGCCGATCTTCTGACCGAAGGTATTCTCGGATTGCGTGGAGTTCGTTTCGCTGGTGCCCAGGGACGTTGTCTGGCTTTGCGTAAACGTCGAGGAGTTGGTCGTGGAGAGAGAATTCGTCGTGCCCTCCTCGTCCGTGAAGCTCGACGTCACATTGAGTTCCAACGCGAAATCGGACACGCTGACCTGCGGCAGAGGCAGGTCGGCGATCAGTGGATTCCGATTCCGCTCGATGAGCTCCTCGGCGTCGTCCATCTGGTCGCCGTCGGTGTCCGCGAGAATCGGCGATGTCTCGAAGATCACGTCGAGACCGTCGATGAAGGAGTCCCCGTCGGTGTCCTGGTTCCAAGGATCGCTGTACCAGAGGTTGAGTTCATCATAGTCGCTGAGCAGATCGCCGTCCGTGTCGGCATTTCGCGGGTTACATCCGTAGACCCGCTCGTCCAGGTCCAGTACGCCGTCCCCGTCGGAATCCTTGGCCTGCGGATTGCTCGTGACGTGCGTCGAAATCTGGTCACCCGTTGCCGTTACCACCGTGATCACCCAGCCGCTTTGTTCGGCCTGATCCGAAAGGCCGTCGCCGTCGCTGTCGAGCGCCGCGCAGGCATCGACGCATTTGTCTTCGCAGTCGGCTTCCGAAGCGTTGCAGGGCGGGTCGTTGTCACAGTCGGCATCCGTCAGGCAGCGCCCCGCGCCATCGAGGCCCGGCGCCCCATTCGAGCAGACCGGGCAGGTCGTGGGCGACCCCAGGAACGTCACGCTGGTCGGATCGACCAGCAACTCGGCCGGGGCGAGTTGGTTACCCTGAAGATCCTGCACGTTGACTACGGTCAAGCGATAGAGCACGTCCGACTGAGGAAGCGTCGTGAGTCGCACGGCCGTCCGCGATCCCTGCATGTGGAACTGCGCTCCGACAACCTCCAGCACGCCACCGGGAGGATTATTCCCTTCGCGGGCGATCGCATAGTGCTCAGCTTGCACCGCGCTGTCACCCATTGGCTTGCTGAACGTCACAACCACGGCGTCATTGGTGATCGAAATGGCTCCGACGACGCGCGGCTTCTCATCGCCCTCGAAGACGGTATTACCCGGAAACGTGAAATTGACGGTGTTGCCCGAAACGAGCGCCTGCGTGCCGACGAGGTTACCCGCCAGGTCGCGCACGTTCGAGACGGTGAGCGTGTACTGCTGGCCAGCGGTCATGGGCAGCGTGGTCAGCACAATCTGCGTGTCGTAGCGGGTCAGTTCAGCGCCGAGCACCGTGAGCGCCGGGCTGATCGAAAAATTGACGGGGTCGGCCGACTCCTGCCGGAGCGGTTCACTGAAGGATACCAGGACGGTGTTGTTGCTCGTCGTCACGGCACCGAGCACGATCGGGCCGGCCTGATCCACCGGCGGGATGCCGAAGAACAGCGCCGATGACGCCGCCGGGCTCAGCCGGCGCGAAGAAGCGATGCACATCGAGGAAACCGAGATTCCCGAGTTTGTTTCCCTGATCTTGACAGCGTCCACAAGTAGCCCCGCCGGAAGCGTGGACAGATCGCCGAAGTATACGGTTCCGTTGGCGGCCCCGGCCGCGGTGAACGCCGTGACAATATCCGATTCGGGAACGACGTAGTCGAAAGCCGCCGATGCCGTGCTGGATACGAAAATCACCGGATCGTCCGTGAAGAAGGACAGGTCGATAAAGCCCAGCGTTAACGCCTCATGCTGAACCGGCGCATCGAACTGAATAATCAACTCTTCGTCGCGCTCTGTTCCGGTTCCGGCGATATTCGGAATGCCGCCACAACTCGTGCTGACGACGCCCGCGGCCACGGTCGACAGATACACATGGCCCGTCTGCCCGGTGGCGTCCGGGTTGGTGGGACTGTTTGCGTCGATCTGCGTGCGTGCCGTCAGAACAAACGGTCCGCCGATGCCCGCGTCGTCCGTTGGGCGGATTTGCGAGGCGCAGCGATTGCCCGGATCGCGGAAGGGGAAGCTGTCACCCAGGCAGCTCGTGCTGGCGCGGTACGCCGCGTCCACATTGGAAACAAAGACCATGTACTCGCGGTTTTCCTGAGGAGTCGTCGTAAGCAGAACCGTCGTGCCGCCAGGGCCGAGATCGGCGCTGGTTACCGTGATATCGATGTCCGGTTCCCCGTCGGGATCAGCGATTCGATAGAATGCCGCCACTTCCGCTGTGACCGGATTCATGGCCTCGCTGAAGGTCAGCAGCACGGTCGTGCTGGAAAGGGATACGGCGCTGAGAAGCTGGGGCTCGTCCGTCAACGAGCCGGCGAACAGAACTCCACCGCTGTCGGCGGCTGCGTCGACGGCATCGACCGAGCGGTCCGCGGAAACCATCGACAAGCGATAGAGCACCGCGTCCTGCGGGTCGGTGACCAGGATGACGGAGCGACCGTCGGGCGCCACTTCGGTCTTTGCCACGCGCAGGCTGGCCGATCCATCGCCCGTTTGAATTCGGAAACGCTCGGGCGACATCGCCGACGGATCGGCGTCGTCGCTCAACGACACCGAGACGTAATGCCGGCTGAGGGCCTTGGCCGTCTCGATGCGCCCCAGCGACCGTTGTGCGACGCTGTCTCCGGCTCCGATCTGGTTGTTGCAGCTTGAAATTGCCGGCAGCAGGATTGCCGTCAGCACCATGGTAACGATTGTCTTCACGAACTTCATCTATCCTCGCCTCTCTCTCCTGGCCCGGATCCCGCGGTGCGGGTTCTTCGTTATGGTTGGTCTTCTTCCTGATCCTCCGGCACGCAGATGCCGTCGTCACAAACCTCTTCATCGCCGCATTCGCCGTCATCACACTGGTCGAAGCAGCCATTGTCGCTGCTGCACTTCCGTGGCATCCCGCCGGCATCGTTTCCGCATTCAGAATCGTTCATACAGGACGTAACGCAGGCCCCGCGCACGCATTCTTCGCCGGCGCCGCATGTCTTTGCCTGATTCGTACAGCCGATGAGCGGGTCGCATAAATCGGTGGTGCAGGGGTCGCCATCACGGCAGTCCGCGTCGTTCTCGCATTCGAAGCACCCGCCGTCGCGACATCCCTGATTGTTCATGCAGGCCGACGCATTTGTGCATCGCGTCGTGCAAGTTCCGTTGACGCATTCCTCCGGCGACGTGCACATGATCGGAGTGTGGCTGCAGCCCATCGCCGGGTTGCACACGTCCTCCGTGCAAGGGTCACCGTCGTCGCAATACATGGGATTGCGGTCGCATGTATGGATCGAGCAGTCTTCCAATCCCTGCCAGTCCGCGTCGCAACGACACACGTTCGGGCCGATGCAGAACCCGTTCCGGTTGCAGTTCTTCAACTGGCGGCAATGAAATGTAGCGCAAGGAATTGAGCCAATGCTCTCCCAGCCGGAATCGCAGCGGCAGGTGTTGGGTCCCACGCATTTCCCGTGGTTGCAGTTGCGAACGTCCCGGCAGTGGAATTCGTCGCAGTCCTCGCCCTCCCAGCCCCGGTCGCAGAAGCAGAGCCCACCGAACGCGCTGCACACGCCGTGCTCGCAGCCGCAGTCGTCCTCGCCGTCGCCGTTGTCGTCGTTGTCGATGAGATCGGGAATGCCGTCACCGTCGTCGTCATCGTCCTCAGCTTCGAGGAGGCCGTCTCCGTCGATGTCGTCGTCGAAACCGTTCAGGCGTCCATCGCCGTCGACATCCGGATCAACGCCGTTGTCCAAGCCGTCGCCGTCGACGTCCGGATCCGAGCCGTTGAGTATGCCGTCACCGTCGATGTCCGGGCCGTCGGTCGGGTCGTTGGGGTCACCGCCGGATGCGAGCTCTTCCAGGTCAGTCGCCCCGTCGTTGTCGCTGTCCACGGAGAGTATCGCGGCGATTTCGTCGTCCGTTGGTTGAGAACCGCCCTGGACTTCGTCGGGTGAACTGGGTTGCGGATCAAACGGGTCGACGATGGGTCCGCTTGTCGAGTCGGGATTCGGCTCGCGGGATTGTTCCGTTGGAATCGAAGGGCACGCGGTGCCCAACAGGAGAACCACGCTCAACGCGCAAACTGCCTGCACGCGCAAAAGAACTGCACGACGATGTCCCAAAGACTTCTCTCCCCTCGCAACGGCCCGGACTAGACTTGAAAAAGAAAGCTCATTATAGGACCGCTTCCTAAGTAGTCAATTGCGATACCAACGGACAAATCGGTCCCAAATCGTTCAATCCGTTACAATCGAGTTCTGCGCCCGGGATCATCATCGGCCGGCAAGGCAGGGCGCAAAACCGCCCAAACAGTCTGGGCGGCGGATAAGTGCGCGTTATCGTATGGCCGGGCTGAAGAGTGCCGAAAGCCTTCCGTAGTCCGCGATGTCGATGTTGCCATCATGGTCGAAGTCGAAAACCGCCACGCAGGCGTCCGGCGATGTTCCTTGCGGGGCAGGGCCGCTGAGCGGTCCCGCGGCGCAATCTGCGAAGGACCCGAAGTCCACCAGGTTGACGAGTCCGTCGCGATTGAAGTCGCCGGGAGCTGCGAGTTCACATTCGTCGAGAATGCGATTCCCGTCGGCGTCCGACCCTGAACCCGCAGCAAGGTCACAGATGTCGAGTGAGAAATTCTGGTTGCAATCGACTCCGGCTCCGGCAAACGCAAAGACGGCGCCTGAGCGTGGACCCGCCGGGGCGGCACCGTAGGCACCGACCAGCCCCGAGCCGGCACCATCCATGCCCAGGGCGCGTCCGAACGCCTCGCCTCCGCTTGCACCGTTCGGCAGCAGCTTGGCGCGATAGGCCCAGGTTTCGCCTTCGAGACGGAATACATACACCGATCCGGAGTCAGGTCCGCGGTCGTCATCGTTGATCGCACCGCACATCAGGGAATCGCCCCGGGCCTTGAGTGCATATCCGAACCAGTCATTTGGTGCGGCGTCCGGCGCAACGAGCTTCTGTCGCTGCGTCCATTGGACTCCATTGAATTCAAAGCCATACACGGCGCCGCTGTCCGATGCGGGGCCGTCGTGGAAATGGGCACCGCCGAAGACCCAACCCGGTCGCGCGGCTGCCGCAAATCCGAACTGATCACCCGCCGCGCCGTCACCCGGGACAAGCTTCTGCTGCTGCACCCACGAACTTCCGTTGTACCGGAAGACGTAGAGCGCTCCCGATGACGTTCCTCGATCGTCATCACCGTATGCGCCGATCGCGACAACGTCGTCCGCCACGGCGATCGACGCCCCGAAAAAGTCGTAGGCTGCGCCATCACTGGCCGTGAGCTTCTGACGCATGGCCCACGAGGTGCCGTTGTAGCCGTAGATGTACACCGAACCGGAGTTCGGTCCACGATCGTCGTCTTGCGGAGCACCGATGAAGAGCATGCCGCCGTCCAGAACGACCGTATCGCCGAAGAAATCGGAGGACGCTCCGTCCGAGGGCTTCAGCATCGCCTTCTGCGTCCAGCCGTTGCCCTCCTTGCGGAAAACGTACGCGGCACCGGAGCCATTCGTTCCTGCATCGTTGAAAGCGCCCGCGACGATCCAGTCCCCATCCGTCGTGACCGATTCGCCGAAAAACGCTGCCGCTGACCCGGTGCTTGGCGTGATCTTCGCCTCTTGCTGCCACTGCGTGCCATCAAAGCGGACGACATAGGCCGATCCCGACCGGCTTGCAAACACGGCATCACCGTAGGCGCCGATTACCGCAAGATCGCCGCTGGCTGCCAACGCGTACCCGTAGAAATCCTGTGCCGATCCGTCCGTCGCGACGATCCGAGAAGAAAGCGAAGTGACGCAGGGCGGGAGTTCGCACTCGTCTGGCAGCGCGTTTCCGTTCGCGTCATCACTGGTTCCGTCCGCAATATCGCACGCATCCGGCTTGAGATTGCGGTTGCAGTCGGTCTCCGAACCGGAGGAAATATCGCAGGCATCCAGCACGCCGTTGCTGTTGCAGTCCCGCCCGGCTATTTCGCATGAGTCCAGCACACCGTTGGCGTCGCAGTCCCGGCCTTCCAGTTCACAGCGATCGAGCGTCTGATTCCCGTCGCAGTCCTGGCCTGCGATCTCACACCGATCGAGCGTTCCGTTGCCGTCGCAGTCATTCTGTTCGATTTCGCAGGCGTCTACGATGCCGTTATCATCACAGTCGCGTGCCGTGAGTTCGCACCGGTCCAGCACGCCGTTGACGTCACAGTCGGCACCGGCCAGCTCGCACGTATCCAGGATCTGGTTGCCATCGCAGTCGTTTCCCGGAAGTTCACACCGGTCAAGTACCTGGTTTTCGTTGCAGTCATTCCCGGTGAGCTCGCAACGATCCAGTATGCCGTTGCCGTCGCAATCCTGCCCCTCCAGCTCGCAAATATCCAGTACGAGATTGCCGTCGCAGTCGGCGCCCTCCAGTTCACAGCGATCCAGCGTGCCGTTTCCATTGCAGTCGTTGCCGACAAGCTGGCAGACATCGGGGATCTGGTCCGTGTCGCAATCCGCAAATCCGCCGCCGGAAAGGTCGCACGAATCCAGAATGCCATTGCCGTTGCAGTCGTTGCCTGTAAGTTCGCATGAATCGACGACGCCGTTGCTGTCGCAATCCTGCGCGGCAAGTTGGCAATCGTCGGGTATGCCGTCCGGCTGGCAGTCATTGCCGGTCAGGTCGCAGTCATCCGGCCGGCCGTTTCCGTTGCAGTCGTTTCCGACGAGTTCGCACAAGTCGGGAATGTTGTTCGCGTTACAGTCCGCGCTCTGCCCTCCGGCGATCTGGCATTCATCGGGAATGCCGTTTGTGTCGCAATCGCCGCTGCCACCCAGGCTGATGTCGCACCGATCCAGACGGCCGTTATCATTGCAATCGTTGCCCGCGATCTGACATGCATCGAGGACGCCGTCTCCGTCGCAGTCGTTGCCGGTCAGTTCGCAGCGGTCCAGGATCTGGTTCGAATCACAGTCATTGCCGGACAGCTCGCACCGATCCAGGACCAGATTGCCGTCACAATCGGCACCGGAGAGCTCGCACGCGTCCAGCACGAGATTGCCGTCGCAATCATTCCCGGCCAGCTCACACGAATCGAGAACCTGATTGTCGTTGCAATCCCGACCTGCCAGCTCACAGGCGTCGAGTACCTGGTTGCCGTCGCAATCGCCACTGGGAAGTTCACAGCGATCCAGCGTACCGTTCCCATTGCAGTCGTTGCCGACAAGCTGGCAGACATCGGGGATCTGGTCCGCGTCGCAATCCGCAAATCCCCCGCCGGAAAGGTCGCACGAATCCAGAATGCCATTGCCATTGCAGTCGTTGCCTGTAAGTTCGCACGAATCAACAACGCCGTTCGCATTGCAGTCTTGCGTGGCGAGCTGGCAATCGTCGGGTATGCCGTCCGGCTGGCAGTCGTTGCCGTTGAGGTCACATTCATCCGGCCGGCCGTTCCCGTTGCAGTCGTTGCCTGTAAGTTCGCACAGGTCGGGGATGCTGTTCGAATTGCAGTCATCGCTCTGACCACCACTGATCTGGCACTCATCGGGAACGCCGTTCAGATCGCAATCGCCGCTGACTCCCAGTGCAATATCGCAGCGGTCGAGCTGTAGGTTGCCGTTGCAGTCGTTGCCCTCCAACTCGCAACGATCGAGGATCAGGTTGCCGTCACAGTCGGCACCGGTCAGTTCGCAGGCGTCCAACACGAGGTTGCCGTCGCAATCATTCCCGGCCAGCTCGCACGAATCGAGTACCTGATTGTCGTCGCAGTCCCGACCCGCCAGCTCACAGGCGTCAAGTACCTGGTTGCCGTCGCAATCGCCGCCGGCAAGTTCACAGCGATCCAGCGTACCGTTCCCATTGCAGTCGTTGCCGACAAGCTGGCAGACATCGGGGATCTGGTCCGCGTCGCAATCCACGAACCCGCCGTTGGAAAGGTCGCACGAATCCAGAATGCCATTGCCGTTGCAGTCGTTGCCTGTAAGTTCGCACGAATCGACGACGCCGTTGCTGTCGCAATCCTGCGCGGCAAGTTGGCAATCGTCGGGTATGCCGTCCGGCTGGCAGTCGTTGCCGATCAGGTCGCAGTCGTCCGGCCGACTGTTGCCGTTGCAGTCGTTGCCGACGAGTTCACACAAGTCGGGAATGTTGTTCGCGTTGCAGTCCGCGCTCTGGCCACCCGTGATCTGACACTCGTCCGGAACACCGTTCATGTCACAATCGTCGCTGGCCCCCTGGCTGATGTCGCAGCGGTCAAGCTGGCCGTTCCCGTTGCAATCGTTGCCCGGGATCTGACATGCGTCGAGGGTGCCGTCTCCGTCGCAATCATTGCCGGAGAGTTGACATTCATCGAGTACTTGATCGTTGTTGCAATCGCCACCCGCGAGTTCGCAGTCATCCGGAAGTGCGTTGGTATTGCAGTCGTTGTTGGCAAGCTCGCACTCATCGGGAATGCCGGTGACATTGCAGTCGTTCCCGGCCAATTCGCAGTCGTCCGGGATTCCACTGCCATTGCAGTCGTTGCCGATCAATTGGCATTCGTCAGGAATGCCGTCGTCCTGGCAGTCCGCAGCGCCGGGCGCCTCGAGATCGCACTCGTCCGGAACGTCATTCGCATTGCAATCGTTGCTCCCGCCCGATGCGAGATCACACGAATCAACTTGCCCGTTGCCGTTGCAGTCACTTTCAGCGAGCTGGCAATCGTCCGGGATTCCATTCGCGTCGCAGTCATTTCCGGCGAGTTGGCATCGATCCAGGACACCGTCCGCATTGCAGTCCGCGCCCATCAGTTCGCACGCGTCGACCGTCCCGTTTCCGTCGCAATCCCGCGTCGACAGCTCGCAGGAATCGGGTACACCGTTGCCGTCGCAGTCCAGACCCGGCGAGGATGCGATGTCACACTCGTCGGGCCGGCCGTTGCTATTGCAGTCGAGGCTGCCACCGCCGGAAATATCACACTCGTCGAGCAGCCCGTTGCTATTGCAGTCGTTGCCGGCCAGCTCGCACGAATCCGGAACGCCATTTGCGTTGCAATCGGCGCCGACGAGGTCACATTCGTCCGGCCGCCCGTTTCCATCGCAGTCGTTGCCGGTCAACTCGCAGTCATCGGGAATGGTGTTGGCGTTGCAATCGTTGTCCACCAGCTCGCACTCATCGGGGACCTGCGAGCCGTTGCAGTCCGAACTTGAGCCGCCGGAGAGGTCGCATCGATCCGGAATGCCATTGAGATTGCAGTCAAGCTCCGTGCCGCTGGCCAGTTCGCACGAGTCCAAAGCGCCGTCTGCATCGCAATCCCGGCCGACAAGCTCGCAGGAATCGAGCACGCCGTTACCGTCGCAATCTCGCCCGGACAACTCGCAGACGTCGAGTACCCCGCTGTTGTCGCAATCGTTCCCGTCAATCTCGCAGTCGTCGGGAACCGTGTTCGTGTTGCAGTCGTTGCCGACGAGATCGCATTCGTCCAGCCTTCCGTTGGCATTGCAATCGTTGTCCGTGAGCTGGCACTCGTCCGGAACTCCGTCTGTATTGCAGTCCGGGCTGGTCGAATCCGAAATGTCGCACTCGTCGGGTTGGCTGTTCAGGTTGCAATCCAGGCTGTTGCCTTCGACGAGGTCACAGGAATCCAATCGTCCATTCCCGTTACAGTCGCGATCGCCCAGTTCGCAGGCGTCGAGCTGGCCGTTCCCGTCGCAATCACGGCCCTCGAGCTCGCAGGCATCGAGTGTTCCGTTGCCGTCACAATCTCCGGCGGCCAATTCGCAGTCATCCGGAATCAGGTTGGCATTGCAATCGTTCGCCGCGAGCTGGCAGTCGTCCGGAACGCCGTCCACATTACAGTCATTGGCCGTGAGCTCACAGTCGTCGGGAACGCTGTTGCCGTTGCAGTCGGCCGCGCCGCCTGCCAGGTCGCATGCGTCGAGCGTTCCATTGCCGTTGCAGTCCGGCTCACCGGCGGCAAGCTGGCAGACGTCCAGCACGGCATTGCCGTCGCAGTCGCTTCCCGCGAGTTCGCAGATGTCCAGTGTTCCATTGCTGTCGCAGTCGCCCGTGGCGAGTTCGCATTCATCAGGGACTCCGTTCCCGTCGCAGTCTCCGCTGCCAAGATCGCACTCGTCGGGAACCCCGTTGGCGTTGCAGTCGTTGTCCTGAATTTCGCAGTTATCGGGAATGCCGGATGCGTTGCAGTCGTTGCCCGCCAGCTCACACCGGTCGAGTACCCCATTACCATCGCAGTCGTTCCCGGCGAGTTCGCACTCGTCCGGAATGTCGTTCCCGTCGCAGTCCGTCGACGATTCGCAGGCGTCGAGAATTCCATTGCCGTTGCAATCGTTGGAGGCGAGCTCGCATTCGTCGGGAACCCCGTTGCCGTTGCAATCGCCTCCGGCAAGATCACAGTCATCGGGCGTGCCGTTGTTGTTGCAGTCGTTGCCGGCAAGCTCACACGCATCGAGAGTGCCGTTCGAATTGCAGTCGTGACCGGAAAGCTCGCACGCATCCAGATGACCGTTGCCGTCGCAATCCGTCCCGCTTCCGTCGGCGATCTCGCATTCGTCGGGAATGTAGTTGAAGTTGCAGTCTTCGCTGGTCAGATTCTCGATGTCCCAGATGTCCGGTATGGAATTCCCGTTACAGTCCGGACCGCGATCGTAATCGAACGACATCATCGGCCCGGACGCGCTGATCGAGCGAAGGTGCAGCAGTGACGGCGACCCGTCCCACCAGTGCGTGTTGGGGTTCGTGCTCGGCGTGAGTAGCGTGTAGGTGGGCGCGTGCCAGAGGTCCGTGCTATCGCCGAAGTTCACGTCGTTCTCGAGATCCCATCGGCCGTCCGCCTGAACCAGCGTCACCTCGTAGTGACGCTCGGGCGTCATATCCTCGAAGTTGTTACTTCCCAGCTCGTCGATGTGCCACACGGCCAGCCCTGCGTCGGGAAGTCCGGCATCCCGGCCCGACTGCTCGCGATTCTCGATGAGAAAATACTCCGTCGAAAGCGTCGGATGGGGATACTTGTAGATCCAATTGGTTCCGGCCGGGATGGTCAGCGCGTCTTGCGGCGTTGTAAGAAGATTCGTCGTCGTCCATCCATTAATGTACTTCAGGTACGCGCACGGCTCCTGGATATTGAAGGGCGATGCATATCCCTGGGAGCCGCTCATCAGGCAGTAGCTCCCTACCCCGTTGGACTCGAAGCCGTAGTCGTACAGGTCGGGCCAGTCGAAAAGCATGTGGCCGTTCTCGTGGCAGAACGTGCTCAGGCGGAGCGCGTCGTCGATGTCCATGATCGCGTAGGTGTCCGTGAAGACGCCGTCAGCGGCAAAATCCACCGTCCAGGAATGAGGCCAGAGCCCGTCACCCCAGGCGCTTTGGCGATAGCCTGCATACAAGCACGTCAGGCCGTCGATGACGCCGTCCTCGTTCGCATCGAACTGGCTGAAGTCGAGCCCGCCCGCCTCGAGGGCGTTGAGCGCCTCGAGAACCAGCTCCCGCGCGCGGATCCCGAATGGCTGGTGGCGATCCACGTAATACAGCTTATTAAAAGCGGCGCGATAGTAGGCCGTGGGAACAAAGTTGGTGTACGTCAGCGCACCGTCGGATACATCGAAGTAGTAATCGCGAACGGAGCCGTTGTTCCCGAATCCGGTGTATCCGGGCATGTTGCAGTAGCGCTCGACTTCCGCCGGCGCAATCGTCCCGACGTCATCGTTGAAATCGACCAGCAGCACGATGCCGCGGATATTCCCGTGCGTGATGACTTGTCGGCGGTCGCCGGCGAGCGCGCTGAGCGGAGAAGTCCCCAGTGCATCGCGCTGTGCCCGCGCGAGCTGCGGGGCCCGGCGCATGGCGTCCGCCGACGGGCGCAGACCGCGCGGAATCGCCAGTTCGGCCGGCGCGGAAGCCTGAAGCGGAATTCCCGTGGATTCGAGTGTTTCGCCGTCGGGCGAAAGCGTGGCGTAGAAGACCTGTCCCGTATCGGCGTCCCGCACCAGCGTGTAGCCGTCGAGTGACTCGACGACCGTATGAAACTCGTCGCCCCAGACGCGTACCCAGGCCTGCGAACCGTCGGGCATGCGATGGGCCATGACCTTGCCGAAAACGGGTTCGCCGAAGGCGGATTGACCCAGGCTGAGTACCGCGACCAAGGCCCAGAAGAACTGGAACTGAAAACTGCGACCCCCGGACAAGTCTGCCCCCCCGTACACCGTCGCGCTTTCTCTCAACGGCAATCCCCAGTTTACCAGACGCCCCATAATTCGGGAAGAAGAGCAGGGGGCAAATGGCTGCCGTCGGACGGAAGGAAAACGAACGTAGGAGTTGGGTTATCGGAACATCCGGTCATGCCTCACCTCGGGCCGAGGTGATCCCGGGCGAACCGTTACAAATCGCGTAGACGCTGCTCGCGATCATGGGTCTGAAGCGCCTCGATCAGCTCATCAAGTTCGCCCTGCATGATCCGCTCGAGCTTGTACAGGTCCAGGCCGATGCGATGGTCCGTCACCCGGTTCTGCGGGAAGTTGTAGGTTCGGATGCGCTCCGACCGGTCCCCGCTTCCAATCATCGACTTGCGCGTCGACGCCCGCTGCGCCGAGGACTGTTGCTGGAAATGGTCGTACAGACGCGTGGTCAGAATGCGCCGCGCCTTGGCCCGGTTCTTGTGCTGACTCTTCTCGTCACGCATCGAAACGGTCAGCCCCGTCGCCTTGTGCACCAGGCGAATGGCCGACGATACCTTGTTGACATTCTGACCGCCGGGACCGCCCGCCCGGGAAACGAACTCCTCGACGTCGGCCTCCCAGTTGATCTCGATGTTGATTTCCTCCGGCTCGGGGAGCACAGCCACGGTCGCGGCGGACGTGTGTATCCGCCCCTGCGCTTCCGTCTCCGGCACGCGTTGCACACGGTGCCCGCCGCCCTCATATCCCAGCCAGCGATACACCTCTTCGCCGCGAATATTGCAAACGACCTCCCGGATGCCTCCCAGCTCGGACCCGCTCAAGTCCAGCATCTCGACCTTGAAGCCGCGGCGGTCGCAGAAGTGCTGGTACATCTCCAGCAGGTCGCGGGCGAAGAGGGCGGCCTCGTCACCGCCGGTGCCCGCCCGGATTTCGAGTATGACCGAGCGGATGGCGGCGTCTTCATCGCTCACGATGCGCCCCTTGAGATCCTCGAGCATCGTTTCGTACCGCTCGCGAAGCTCCGACGCCTCCGTCTCAGCCAGTTCGCGCATATCCGCGTCCTGGGACCGGTCGGCCACGATCGCCTCGGCACCGGACAGTTGATCCCGCACCTGCTGGAACTTGCGGTACGGTTCGACCAGGCGGCGCAGGCGCCCCAGCTCTTTGTTGATCGCCACGCTCTTTTGCCCGTCCATCGCCACTTCCGGCGAGGAAAGCTGCTCCATCAGGGAGTCGGCGCGCCCCGCGAGTTCCTGGAGGCGGGCAATCAGTTTCTCATTGACATCGTTGCTGGACATGGTTCACTCGATGCCTCGTGCCGCTCTTCAAGCCGCGAGCGGGAGACCGCCGCCGCTCGGGTTCGAAATGGTCCGCCCCGTCTCCGGATGGGTTCTGCTTCCAGTTGTTTCGATCGCTAACAAAAAACACGCGCATCGTCCGTCAGGGCGGTCGACGCGCGTGCCTTCGTTGAATCGAACGAACCTAAACCGAAAAGCGCTTGGCGGTCTGCTGCTTCTTCGGCGCCTTCTTGAAATACTCGCCGCCGAATTTCTTGGTGAAGCGATCCACACGTCCGAGCGAGTCCACCATCTTCTGCGTGCCGGTGAAGAACGGATGGCACGACGAGCAGATTTCGACTTTGATCTCGGGAACCGTGCTGCGCGTCTCCCACGAGGCGCCGCAACCGCAGCTTACCGTGCACTTCTCATACTTGGGGTGAATGCCTTCTTTCATGGTCGTTTGCCGCCTCCGGGAAGATGCCCGGCTCAATCCTGTTCCAACCGCTCGGCCACAAAAAATGTCGAGCCCTTTACTATAGCACCGCGATGGGCCGAGGCAAGTCGGACAAGATTCCAGCGAAGCTTCACGATGCCCGCTGTCGACCCAATTTACGACTGCGCCACCAGCATAGAGAAAGTAACGCCCAGAGCAGCTCGGCATGATCGCCCCGCCGGCCGAGATGGTCGCCGTAGACGCGCTGTACCCCGGCGTGGTCGACTACGCCGAGCGATTCGACGGTCTCACGCGTGACCACGGATTCAAACATTTCGCGCAAGGGACCCCGCAGGTACTCGCCCACCGGCACTTCAAATCCCCGCTTGGGGCGGTCCAGCACCTCGTCGGGCAAGTGGCCACGGTACGCATCAATAAGGATCTGCTTCCGCAAACCGCCTCGGACCTTCCAGCCTGAGGGTAGCCCCAGTGCCAGGGCAACCAACCGGTCGTCCAGAAACGGGACGCGAACCTCTAGCGAATGCATCATGCTGGCCAGATCCACCTTCTGAAGCATGTCCGAAGGAAGCTGATGCTGAAGGTCGAGGGCGAAAATCGCATTGAGCGGATCTTCACGGGGCATCGGCGCGACAATCGGCGCAACTGATTCGGCAATCTCCGCATCGAGATCGCCTGCTGCGACCCCGTTGGAAAACACCCGCTCCGCCTCCGGCGACATGATTCGCGACCACTGGAGGTGCCGATCGAGCCACCCCTTGCCGGCGCCTCGCAACAGTTTGTGCAACTGTCGAGCCCGATTCTGCCAGGCGGACGACCGCGACGTCCCCCCGCGCCGCATGATCGGCTCGATGAGACCCCGCCTGATCCACCCCGGCCAACGCTGCCATGCTTCCAGCGCGGCGTGGGCCGTATAACGCCAATATCCGCCGAACAGCTCGTCCCCGGCGTCTCCGCTCAGCGCCACCGTGACGTGCTCCCGGGCGAATCGCGACACCATCGATGTCGGGATAATCGAACTGTCGCCCACCGGCTCACCCAGGTGATCGAGCAGGGGCGGGATCGCGGCCAGCACCTCGCCGTGGGAAAGCATGATTTCGTGATGATTGGTTCCGATCCACCTGGCGATCGATCGCGCGGCCGGCGATTCGTCGTACGCGGCGCCGTCGGCGTAGCCGATACAGAACGTGGCGATGGGACGGCCAACCGACTTCGCCAAATGCCAAGCCACAATCGACGAATCCAACCCTCCGGAAAGGAACGCGCCAATGGGAACGTCGGAGACGCGCCGACGGATGACGGATTCCGTGATCAGTTGTCGCACGGCCGCGCGGGCATCGCCGTAGTCCTCCGCAATATCCGTTCGTCGATTAGACACTGGGTCGAAGTAGCGTCGAGGCACCTTGGCTCCTCGGTGGTCGAATTCAAGAACGAAGCCCGGTGGCAGCCGCCGCGCCTGGCGGAAGATGGTCCGCGGTGCGGCAATGAAACCGTATTGAAGGTGCTCCCGCAGAGCGTGCTGGTCGATCTCGCCGTCCACTGAGGTCAATTCACGAAGTGCATCGAGCTCGCTGGCGAAGTGCAGGCATTCCCCGACTTCCGCGTAGACGAGCGGCTTGATGCCAAAAAAGTCCCGGGCGAGGAAGCCACACCGTTCCAAAGAATCGTAAAACGCAAGTGCCCACATCCCGTCGAAACGCAGCAGCGACTCGGGCCCCCAGCGCGAAATCGCTGCCAGAATGACCTCCGTATCCGTCTCGGTACGGAACGTGACCCCTTCCTGAATCAAGGCCTGTCGGATCTCGCGGAAGTTGTAGAGTTCACCGTTGTACGCGAGATGGAATCGACGGGACGGGTCGTGCATCGGTTGCCGCCCAGCCGGGCTGGGATCGAGCACCGCCAGCCGCACCGCACCCAGCCCGACTTCCCGAGCCTGGCTCACCCAGGTGTCGCTGTCGTCGGGACCGCGATGTCGCAAGGAAGCGCAGGCAACCGTGAGGCGGTCGCGCTCCACCGGCTGACCGTCCCAGCGAATCGTGCCCGCGATGCCACACATGAAGTTGAGTCAGCGAGTCGTAGTAGTGGTTGACGCTTCGGTAAGAGCCGGCACGCGCCCGCGCGCGGCAAGCTGGTCGAGCACCCACTCGTTGCGCGGATCGAGACGGTAGGCCGCCTGAAGATGATAGATGGCGGCCGTCTCGTTGCCGGTATTCAGAAGGAACCGGGCAAACGCCCGATGCGCCTCCGCGTTTCGCGGCTCGATTGTCACCGCCTGCCGGTAGCGCAGCAGCGCTTCGTCCATCTGCCCGCGCTCCTCGAGTTCCCGTGCCAGAAATAAATATTGCCGCGCCATGGGGCCGACGAACCGCGCCGCCCACTCCGCCTGCTCCAGAGCCTTTTCGCGATCCCCGCGCAACTCCAGCGCCGAGTTGAGTCCTTCGAGCACCGCCTGGTTTCCGGGCTGAACCTCCAGCGCCCGCCGGTAGTAAGCGATCGCCTCATCCAGTTCGCGCATCGCGGCGGGCCGGTTCATCTCCCCGGCACGCTCCCGCGCGATCATCGTGCTGCACGTGGCCAGATCGTAGAGATTCTCCAGTTGCCGGGGGTTTTTCTCATCCGCCTGCTCGAGCAGGACGCGCGCCGGCGCGTAGTTCTGCTCGGCCATGGCCATCTGTCCCTGGATGCGCAGATCGCGGTACGTCGGTCCGCACCCGCTTCCCGCGCCGACCAGCGCGGCAATCGAAAGGGCGAGCCCCACATTCACGCCCCGTCCCGTCCGTCCCGGCAGACGGAGTTGCATGGCCGATCTCCTTCCTGTCAAGTACAACCCTGCAAGGATCGTCCGTCACGACCGTCCGGATTCCCGTCGCGGCGGCTCGGTCCTCGGGGGCTATTCCCCATGACCACCCGATTTGTCATCCTACACCACCGGCGGGCCCAGGGCGAGCACTGGGACTTCATGCTCGAGGCGGGGGATGTTCTGATGACGTGGCAGTTGTCCCGGGAGCCCACCGGCCCCGAGGCGCTGCCCATTCCCGCCCGCCGCATCGCCGACCACCGCAAGGCCTATCTCGATTACGAGGGCCCCGTCAGTGGCAACCGGGGAACGGTAACCCGCGTCGAATCAGGGACTTTCGAGCTCCTTTCCCAGATTCCCGACCGGATCGAGTTCCGTTTGGCGGGGGAAAAGTTCGTCGGCCGATTCGCCATCGGCAGCGACGGCGACTCGTGCAAGTTGGAATCGTGTATGGGTTCGGTGCCTTGAGCGCCTGAGCGATTTCCAGAATCCGGCTCGTCCCCGCATACCGCCTCCGAGCGTGTAATCAGCAACATTCCGTGCTATGGTCGTCTCATGGATCGCGGCGACGTCTGCACCCAGTTTCTCGAACGGCTCGAATTCGACCTCTATCCCTTCCAGGAGGAAGCTCTCCTCGCGTGGTTCGAGGCCGAGCAGGGCGTGCTCGTCGCCGCGCCCACCGGCATGGGCAAGACCCTCATCGCCGAGGCAGCCATCTACGAAGCCCTCGTCACCGGCGACCGCCTTTACTACACCACCCCGCTCATCGCCCTCACCGACCAGAAGTTCCGCGAGTTCCAGGACAAGGCCGAGGATTGGGGCTTTCGCCGCGACGACGTCGGCCTCGTCACCGGCAACCGCAAGATCAATCCCGACGCCCGCGTTCGCGTGGTCGTCGCCGAAATCCTCCTCAACCACCTTCTCGGCGATCCCGACCAGCTCCGCGACGTCCGCGGCGTGGTCATGGACGAGTTCCACTACTTCAACGACTTCGAACGCGGCGTGGTCTGGGAACTCTCTCTCGTCCTGCTGCCCAAGCACATCCGCCTGATGCTCCTTTCCGCGACCGTGGGCAACAGCCGCCAGTTCCTCGGCTGGCTCAGCGAGAAGCACGATCGCAAGCTCCGTCTCGTCGAATCGCAGGAGCGCCGCGTCCCCCTCGAGTTCTGCTGGGTCGGCGACAAGCTCCTCACCGAGCAACTGCCGCTCATGCTCGCGGCCGACGACGAAGCCAACCGCGCCCCCGCCCTCGTCTTCTGCTTCAATCGCGAGGAGTGCTGGAGCGTCGCCGAGCGGATCAAAGGCGTCACCCTGATCGACGAACCCACGCGCAAGCGCATCGACGAGCAGCTCGACGGAGCACTATTCACCGAAGGCATCGGCCCCAAGCTCAAGCAGATGCTTCTCCGCGGCGTCGCCGTCCACCACGCCGGCGTGCTGCCCAAGTACAAGGAAGTTGTCGAGTCGCTGTTTCTCCAGAAGCTCATCCCCTTCGTCATCTGCACGGAAACCCTTGCCGCGGGCATCAATCTCCCCGCACGCTCCGTCGTTCTCAGCGAATTGCTCAAAGGCAAGCGCGGCGAGAAGAAGCTCATCGCCCCCTCCGCCGCCCACCAGATGTTCGGCCGCGCCGGGCGCCCGCAGTTCGACAAGAAGGGCTACGTGTTCGCCCTCGCCCACGAGGACGACGTCAAGATCGAAAAATGGCGGAAGAAATACGAGCAGATCGACCCCAAGACCAAGGACCCCGGCCTGCTCCGCGCCAAGAAGGACCTCGAACGCAAACGCCCCACGCGGCGCAAGACCGAGCAATACTGGACCGAAGGGCAGTTTGGCACGCTCATCAAGGCCGGACCCGCCGACCTCTTCAGCCGCTCGATGATTCCCTACCAGGTGCTGATCTACCTCCTGCTCAACACCGGCTCCCTCCAGGGCGTCCGCGAATTCCTCTCCCGCCGCTTCAACACCCCCGAGCGACTCTCCAAGTTTCAGGATCAGCTCGACCACATGGTGAAGAATCTCGCCGCCTTCGGCCATCTCACCGTCAGCGAAGACGGCCAGTCCGTGCAACTCGCCGAGGGTATCGAAAGTCTGCTCGAATTCCGCAGCATCGATCCCCTCTACGGCCGGTTCCTGGCGAAAACACTGGTCCCCGCCAGCCCACAGGAGCGCCTCCAAGCGTTGGAATCCGTGCTTCCTGTTCCGCCGGTGATGTCCCGCGCCGTCCGCTTGCCCTTCCTCGAACCCGGCCCGCTACAGGTCAACGAGCTCGAACCGACGCTCCTCCAGCTCGGCATCGTCATCACCCATGAAGACGGCGGCGTCGTCCAGTTCGACGAGGACGAAGGCGAGGACTACATGCCCGACGATCGCGACGAGCCCCGCCCGATGAGCCTCCCGGAAATGCTCGCCGCGCTCTACCAGGCGAAACTGGCCAGCCCCGAAGACGTGCCCGCCCAGCCGCAGTGGATCGTCGGCGGCATCCTCGAACAGGGCGGAGACTTCTACAAATAC
>JAGFJJ010000021.1 GCA_024102815.1 Phycisphaerae bacterium | reverse complement strand
CGCCGAGGCGATCATTCAAGGGCAGTTTCCGACCAAGGAAGAGTTTCTGCAGTCCCAGGACATGCGTGAGTTCGCTTCCTGGATGCCTATGCTAAGAAATCTGCGAGCGATCACGACTTGGACGTGGAACCTCGAAACCGTCGACTTTGCCGAACAGGTCAAGCTGACGAGCGATCCGGATGTTTGTGCTCCATGTGTGTTCCCGCACTTAGAAGCCGGCAGGGCAAAAGCTCTGCGTGCTCGCGTTCTAGCCAACACGAATACGAGTGCGCCTTTACTGCTTGCGGCGGGCCGGGAGCTGCTTCTGGATGACGAGGTCTTCTCGCGACTTCACGGCGACGAGCGTTGGCCGAAGAATTTCACGTGGAATCCGAAGACCGGAAGATCCGAGGACCGGGTCGAGAAAGCTGAGCCGCACTGCGCAGCAATCGTCACATCCGCACCTACCGAAGCCGGCACGCTGAGTGTTCATGAGGCGGTCTTCCTGCCCCTCTCAAAAGGACGATTCGACGACACGAGTTGTGGTGGAAGTTTGCATTTTAGGCTGATCCTCCACGGCCAGTTTTTCTTGGACGCCGGACGGAGAGAGCTGTATGAAGCGGGCAACAGCGGAGACAGTCTGCAAGAGACTTGGAACAGGCACCTGCTGAACAACGGCGTAACAACCCTTGTATTGGCCGCGTTGGCCGACTTCGCCGGTACCGATGGTGTTTCTCCCGACGATATCTGGAATCTGACCGATGCCCTGCAACGCTCTCAGTTCTTTGCCGAACACCGCCGAAGCATCTGCCGCGACCAGAATTGGGTTCGGCGCCTAACTTTCGGCGACGACGACTGGGCTGGCTGGCAACTCGCCGATCCCGCTTGCGGGCTTCTGGTCATCCCGACGGTCGGCAGTACACCGGACGTGGCTATCGAGACATTCCCCTCGCTTCCGACGATGAGTGAGCGTCTGGTGCTCGTTGAGGATCAAAGCCCGCGACTGTCACGCGAAGATCCGTCGCAATGGCGTATACGGAACGTCGAGTTGGAGCAGTTGCTGTCTTCCATGCCGGTGGCCGCATTCACCGGCCCAAACACGCTCGCCTACTTGACGGAGTTCCTGGGTCTTGAAATTGGTCCCTTGCCCGACGCGGCTCGGCAAACCCTGGTTTCTAAGGCATCGGAGGCAATCGCTCATAAGGGAATCGGCGCGTTTCGCGAATTGGGTGTACCGCTCAAACGCTTATTGCGACACCTCGGCGAAGAGGCTTGGGTGCGATTCGGACCGGTGGACAAAGAATCGGCTGCGGTCTATCGCGACCTCAATCGACTTGGGCTCCGACACATTGTGCTTCCGGGAGAGTTGACACCGGACGACCTAGCTGGCGACTCCTTCGCGCTGGACGAACTGGAAAGGATCCTATCATGGCTTGCCGGTTCGGCCGCGAATCGACCTGTTTTGCGTACTTCGGCGTTGGCATTCCGTGCCATTGAGGCCGCCTCAGGATCGCTCGAGGAGAAGCTCGCCGCAGTGGGAGACTATCGCGTGCTCCTGGTAAGAGACGGGACGGATCATGATCCCGAACAGTTGGTAAGTTTACGCGATCTGAACGAAATGCTCGAGTCGGACCGGCTGTTCGGGGGAAGCTCTGCCCTGCTTCGTGCCTTGCAGCGATGCCTGAAAGAGACGCGCGTGTACAGTCTTGTGGCACCTCGAGATTCGCAACCTTTCAGCATACTGTTCGGATTAGCTCACGAACGCAATTGCAACGTAGACGCTTGTGTGCAGCTTCTCGATAGGCACAAGCCGACATTGGCTGAGCCAAAACATCGAGTGGAGCTTCTCGAACGAATAGCCCCCAACGGCACAGAGAGCCCATCCCCGGAACGGCTTAGGGCCGTTCGGTTCCTATTGCACGGCGATTCCAACCACGGAGATGACGTCGGCACAGCATTGATGGTGCGCTCCAACGTCAAGCACGCCGAACCCATCGCCAAGCTCGCCAGAGCCGCGCTTCAGCATCGCGAGTCGGAATGGAGATGGATCGCTGACAGCCTCGGCCGCCGTCTCAACGCGGATCAACAAGATACTCTCGGCTTGTCGCCGGTAGACGTAGATGTCTTGGAGGCTCTCTTACGCGAGACAGGAACCGATTGGCTTCACGATGTTGAGTTCAGCGCGGACGAATCGCGTATCTTCCTCCAGGAGATTCGGGATCCGATTTTGTGGCGCAAGCTCCCTTTCCATCAAACCGTTGACGGCAGGTTCGTCTCGATCGAGGCCTCCGGCGTCTACATGCAATCGTCAGCCGACACGCCAATCCCAACAGAGCTCTCGCGCGCTGTCACGATTATCGAACGCCCAACCAGTAGAACGCTCCTGGAGAAATACGAGCGGAACGGCGTGCAGTACTGGGGAGACGTGGCCACAATCGAGATAGCGCTGGAGCAACGTCGGCCTGACGAATATGCGGAGACGATTCTCGACGCCATCTCGCGGCAATGCCAAGCGGACGGGAAGATTCCAGTCGATCTTCTCCGGCGCATCAGGGAGACGAAGTGGCTTCCAACACAGTCGGAGTCAGCCGTCACACCAGCGGAGGTTATCCTCCTCCCTCAACTGGAAGAGGAACTGCAAAGGCTACTCGCGGACCCTGACGTCGGGCATGCCTTTGCTTGCGCGTTGCATCTTACTCCGCCAGTTCGCGAACATCCCGCCTTTGGGATGCTCAGGCAGCGCGGGGTCTTCCCCGGTCGCCGAGAGAGCCTTCATCTGCTTGCTGTTTGTCTCGGTGCAAGCAGCAAATACCGCGTAGGCCGTCTTGAGGGTATCGAGACCAACGCGGCAGGCTTCGGTTCGCTCCTTTCGGCCTTTGATGGGGTGGCAACCGATGTTCTCCCCGCGCTGACGTTCCTTCGCCCGTTCCGACGCGAATTCGAGGATGAGCTCGACTCGATCGCGGAGACCGTGCTGCCCGAATTGCGTGGACAGCTGTCCACAGACACCATCATTGGTTGCCTTAGGGCGATCAGCGAGCGACACATAGTTGAAACGCGGCGGCGAGGCGGCGCACGTCTCGTCGTCTTTCGCGCATACCTCAGTTTGCTCCTCAGTCACCCTGATTACGACCCAGCACTTCTTGAGAGCGTTTCGCTACTGAATCGTGCGGGAGAATGGAGACAGCCCGCCATCCTGTGTGCCCGCGCGGAGGGCATCGACGATGAATGGCTGCTTCTGGAGGAGTGGGCAGACCTGTTTCACGACGACGAACGGGCTCGGCCTCTGGCGGACGCGGTGGTTCATGAGGAAGAAGAGGCGGTTGAATCGGCTGGGACGGAAGCACTTCTAACATACGCTCGAAGATGGGAGGGATACGTAGATCGCAGGCTCATGGGTGGGCTACTCGGCTTTTTCGGAGACGAGCCGGCTGTAATCCAGCGAGCGTCGGAGTTGCTTCACCCCCGTACGCTCAAGAACTCTCGTGACGAAGTTGAATGGCCGCTCTTTGAGCACTCGAAAATGATCGGCAACAACGAGAATGTGCACAAAGTCATGGCCAAGCAGCGTTTCAGCGTATCTCTCACGAAGGACGATTCCGTTCGGCGAATCCCAAACCTAGTGGGCGGATGGTTCGATGCCCGCGTCGGGGGACCGATCCATACGGTATTCGCGGGATCGCTGTGGCCGACATCGCGAGGCGTGCCACCACAGCCGGGGTACCGTGTGAAGGCGATCGCGCTTCGCGAATTCGACCCGGGCAAGCTCACGCCGCAACGACGGCGAGAAGTGCTGTTCGAGTCCCTTCGAACCCTACTGGACGAAGTATACAATCGTAGACCAACCAACCTCCGTGCCGTGTGGGAGAGTCTCGCGGAATCAAACCAGCTTGAGTTGGAAGTCATACAGGACCATCTACTCAAGAACGCATGGTTCTACTTCCAGCAGCTCGGGAACCGCAAACTCAAGACTCTCGAGGCGCTGCTCCGAGAGCATGATGAGCTCTCGTTCCAGGAGAGTGAACTTCACCACTCCTCGGCTCCAAGAGCCCCGGACGAGCTCCAACGAGTCCAGCATGCATTGGCATCGCTTCCGTCGCGACTCAAGGACTTGCTGGAAGCCGACGAGGAAGTGCAGAAAGATACGCTGGGTGCCGTGCGAGCCAAAATGGCTGACTTCGAGTATTCGGAGCGTTCAATTCCATTCGAGCTTTTTCAGAATGCCGATGATGCCAGTTCGGAGTTGGCGAAGATGTTGAGAGCCTCGACTCCGGACATATCTCAACGAGCTGTGTTGATCTGTACCGATGAAACGCTCGTGTTTGTTCACTGGGGACGGCCCATCAACGAGTTCAGTCGCGGTGACTTCCCGGCGGAACGCGGTCGCAACAGCGGCTACGATCGTGATTTGTGGAAGATGCTGATTCTCTCGGCATCCGAAAAAAGCGAGCGAGCGGAATTCGTGACCGGGAGATTCGGCCTCGGCTTCAAAGCGGTCTTCTTCGCCACAGATTGTCCTCGCATTCTCAGCGCGAACTTGGGATTCAAGGTAGTGGGTGGATTCTTCCCACGCCGGCTGCCGGAGTCCGAACGGGAGAATCTGCGCAGCTACACCCACGCGTACGATGGACACGGCATGGAGAGTACCGTCGTCGAGTTGCCCCTCCTGCCGGGCAAGGCCACGATGGTTTCCGCCGCCGTCCAAGCGTTTTCGGAGTGCTTGCCGATTACGTTGGCGTTCTCCCACCGGATCAGAGAATGCAGGATCGTACTGGGCGACGGAGTGGACGATTGGTATCGGATCCAGGAGCAACCGGTGACGGGCTGCGCCGGCGTCTATGCAGCCTGCGTTACAACGGAGGGGCCTGGATCCGGATACGCGGAACGCCGCGCCTTGGTATTCCGTGCGGAGAATGGCGGCGCACTATTTATCGATCTCGAACCACTCGGTGTGCGTGCTTTGGAGGGCTCGGTACCCAGCTTTTGGGTCACGGTCCCGACGCAGACGCATTTTGGCGCCGGAGTCGCTGTTCACGGCCCCTTCGATCTCGACGTGGGTCGGAGCCAGTTGGCTCAATCGGAGCGGAATGTAGTCCTTTCCCGGACTTTGGGTGTGTCGGTCGGGCGGCAATTGGTTGAGTTGTTCGACGCGGCCGAGGACTGGCCGTCCGCCCGAGAGCAGCTTGGTCTCGCGGCGGACGCCACGGCACAGGGTTTCTGGTCATCCCTTTGGGAAGTGCTGACGCGACGAAGCATTCTGCGTAACGACCTATTGCGAGAGTCATTATGGCGAGCCAACTGCGGAATACATAGGCTTGCGACCGAACGTCGTGCGGTTCCGACGTCCCTTGGATCGGCCTACAACTCGCTAACGAGCATTCGGGATATCCGGGCGGAGGTCGTCGGAATTCTCGACGCCGACCAGCAGCTCTTTTCGAAGGTAACACCTTGGGCGTCGTTCAATCGCAAATGGCGGCCGAGAGAACTCGTCTCTTCAAGCCGATGTTGGCGAGTCTTCCGCGAAGCAACCGAGACTCCCGCGGAGATAGCAACGGCAAGTCTGATGTCGGTGCTCGATGATGAACTGAACAACGTGGAAGTTGATCCCGAATCCGCTGGCCTCGTCGGCGCTGTTGTCAGCCAGTCCGCGATGGAGAAATGGCGAAACACCGCCGAGTACACAGACGAGGTGGAGGAGATCGCCACGCTGCTGGCCGATCTTAGATTCCGAACGGCTGGAGGCGGATGCGCCTATGCGAAAACGCTGGTTACGCGACAGGCTGGTGGTGATGAGGCTCGGCGGGCTGCTTTCGCCCCGAAGGAATGCACCCTGAGCCCTGATTACGGCGGGGCGGGGGTCGAGTTTTTCTTAGCTGCCCGATCCAAACTGCACGCGCCGCCAGTCGAGCTCGCCAAGTGGATTCTCACCGCCGAGACGGATGCGTCCCGACAAGCCGGCCTGCGGTACTTGCTTGACGGAGACCTAGCCCAGCAAGTCGCACAGCAACTGCGCGATTTGCGTGAAGGAACGTGGCTCGAGGGCTTGACCCCCGACGAGCTCCAGGCGTTTGGCTTCCCCGAGGCAGAACAGGACCGATTGCTCGTCACGGTAGGTACGGAACGCGGGGAGCTGGTGCGCCTGTTGGGTGATGGAGCTGGGATGGCTGGTGTCGCAGGAATCGCTCCGCCAACGAATCCGACGTCGGTCCTACGAGCAATTCACGATTGGTGGCAGGCCGCCGGCAACGGCGAGCTAGAAAAGTATGAAGCGCGACTCTACCCGGACGGCGTGTTTCCGTTGCAGACGACCGAAACGGATACGCTAGATCGCATCGGCTGGCTGAGCATGTTCCTGGTTGCCTGCACGCAAACGAGCGGTCGCATTCAGGATACCCAAAGCCGCGAGTTTCTTCGGCTGTGCCAGCGGCGGGGTTGGTTGGAGAATCTGGGCCGCGCGGAAACGGAGCCCGGTGAATGGGTACGTTCGTGGATCGAATATGTGAGCAACCAGACTGATCGTATCAAATACCTGCATTGGGCGAAGCAGTTGGTGAGCCTGAGCGTCATAGCCCATTGGCTCACCGAGTATGTGGAAGCATTGCGAGCCATCGATGCCTTCTCGCAGGATTTCCGACTCGACGAAATAATGAATCCTCGTTCAAGCGCGGCGTTCTCCGGAGGTGGTCCGGACGCCCCTCCGCTCGAGCCGCTACTCGGTATCGGTCAGTGCTTGCTCGTGCGCGAATTGGTGCGGCACGGCATGGTTCGTAATCCGCTATCACACCGTTGGTGTTTCGTCCCGCAGCAAAGAACGCGCAATCTGGTCGCGCGCCTCGGTGGACCCAATTGGAGTCCACACGACGGTCGAAAGTGGGAGTTCTCAGCTGACATCTTCGGTTTCCTCTCCCAACATCTCGACGATGCCACCTTCAACAGCGCGTTTGACATCCCATTGATGATCGTCGCGGAACGCGACGACCTCTGGGAGCAGTTCCTGGATGAAGCCCGACCGGACGATGACTCCTGGGAGGAGACGTGACCGATGGCCCAATCGAGTTTTGAAGTAGGCAGTGTCGTACGGCATCCCAAGCACGGCATCGGCGCCGTCCGCGCGGACATGGGTGCGACCGCCGTCGTTCGGTTCGGCCATGGCGTCGAAGAGTGCGACAAATCCCTGCTGAACCGCTTGCCCTCGTTGGTGGAACGCTCGGCCAGATCTCCCTGGGACGTTCCGCTTGAGGTTGTCAACCGGATTCAGGCGGAGGCGATCATCTCAATCAATGACGCCTGGGGCGTCTTCGCCCGGTCCCGAATAGACCTTCTGCCACACCAACTGTGGGTTTGCCGAGAAGTGAATAAGGACTGGCCCGCGAGATGGCTGGTGGCCGACGACGTGGGGCTTGGCAAGACGATTGAAGCAGGGATCATTCTCACCGCACTGCTTTCCGGCGGCCGCGTAAACCGGTTGCTCGTGATGTGCCCGGCTTCGTTGGTGGAGCAGTGGCAGCAGAGGCTGCGTACCATGTTTGACATCCGGCTGGCCGTCTACACACCGGGCGCGGATACTCAGAGAACCGATTTCTGGCATACGCACAGCCAAGTCGTTGTCTCGATGCATACCCTGCGCGCCGACCACAAGGGAAGGCACGATCGACTGTTGGAATGCGAGCCGTGGGATCTGCTGCTGGTGGATGAATCGCACCACCTCAACGCTGACGAGAAGGCCGGTCCGACTCTTGCGTACGAACTCATCAAGAAGCTGGAGGATCACAACAAGATCAACTCCATGATCTTCTTCACCGGGACGCCACACCGCGGAAAGACATTCGGCTTTCTGGCACAGCTTCATCTTCTTCGACCTGACCGCTTCGATCCACGTCGACCGCTTCGGGAACAACTGCCTCAGCTCAGAAGCACTGTCATTAGGAACAACAAATACAACGTAACCGATCTCAAGGGCGTGCGACTATTCAAAGAGCCATCGGTCGATATGGCTACGTATTCTTACTCCGCGGAAGAGCAGCTTTTTTACGACATGCTCACGGAGTTCATCTTGAAGGGCAGAGCCTATGCCGCCAGGCTCTCCCAGGCTGATGCCAGCGCGGTGATTCTTGTCCTAATTGCCATGCAGAAACTGGCGTCAAGCTCCGTCGCCGCCATTCGGCGCGCGATCAAGGGCAGGTTGGACCGCGTCCACAAGGGACGGAGGCGCGTGACCGAACTGAATGAGCGACTCGAGCGTTACCGGCATCTCCTTGATGCGGACGGCGGTGATGAAATCGCGAAAGCGGAAGAGGAGCTCGCAAAGCTCTCTTCATCGCTCCGTCTAATGGAGGACGAGGAGACCGCGCTCAAGCGATTGCTGGAGGTTGCGGACGCTGTCCCTGGAGAAACGAAGATATCCCGGCTGCTGGAGATAGTAGAGGAGCGTTTCGCGCACCGCTCCATCCTCTTCTTCACAGAGTATAAGGCAACGCAGTCACTTCTGATGTCCGAACTCATTTCGCGATTTGGCAATGACTGCGTCACCTTCATTAACGGAGACGAACGTGCAGACGAGGTGAAGATGGCCGATGGCGCTATGCGAAGCCTGAGTGTGCCTCGCGATGTCGCGGCGGATGATTTCAATTCGGGCAAGGTGAGATTCTTAGTCTCTACGGAAGCGGCGGGGGAAGGCATTGACTTGCAGGAAAACTGCTACACGCTGGCTCATGTGGATCTTCCCTGGAACCCGATGAGACTTCACCAGAGGGTCGGTCGCCTAAACCGGATTGGCCAGCATCACCGCGTCGAAGTGATATCGATTCGCAATCCCAGTACGGTCGAGGCGCGCATTTGGTCGAAGCTCGATGAGAAGCTGAATCGTATTAACGAGGCGTTTGCCCATGTCATGGACACGCCCGAAGACCTGAAACAGCTTGTTCTCGGAATGACATCATCGCAGTTCTTTGGACGCCTGTACTCGGACGCGATCGAGAAACCAGAGGAGCAGCTCGCGAGCTGGTTCGACGAACAAACTGCAACGTTCGGCGGTGAAGACGCCGTGCAAGTAGTGGAGGCACTCGTTGGTAGTGTGCATCAGTTTGATTTCCAGAAGGTTTCGCCCCGCCTTCCACAGGTTGATCTGCCGGACCTTCGCCCATTCGTTGAAGCAGCCCTCATGGTTAATGGACGGCGCGTCGCAGCAACCGACGAAGGGATTAGCTTCAACACGCCGGATTCATGGCGTGTAAGCCCAGCCGTCCGAACGAAGTTCGAGAGGATGATCTTCGACCGACAGGACAGATCGACCGGTGCGGCTCAGCGTCTGCTTGGCGTCGGTCACAAACTCGTGGACATCGCCCTTGCGGAGGCTGCGGGACGGGACGCTACAGTCGCGGTCATACCTTCGACCATACTGGAGGCGCCGGTCATAGCCGTGCGGATTCAAGATCGCGTGACCGACGGACCTATCAAGCGTCCGATCGTCGTCGGAGTGGTTTTGCACCCGGACGATTCCGCGCCGACTGTGTTGCCCGACTGGAAACTGCTCACTTTGGTCAATGAGCTTCCCTGGCGCAAGGAAGTAATGAAGAAGGCCGAGACCGCGGCAGCGCCGGAGCGCTTGGCCGAGGCAATCCAGAGATCGCTTGAGGAGGTGGGTAGCCAACTTCCTCAGCTAGCGGCCGGTTTCCGTGTCCCCGAATGCATCGCTGTCGCCGCCCTTTGGCCCGGCTAGTCAGGCCGCCACGGCGAGGGCTTCGTCCAAGAACGAGCGTTCTGATGCATGGCGTGATCGGACGCGCTAAGCGCAGCGATCTACCAATCAACCGATCCCATTTGTAGCTTTCGGAATCAACAGGCTGTCGCTCTGCGCCAACGAATGCCAGCCTGGAGAGCTGGACGTCGTAGCGCTGAGCTTCGACGGATTCACACATCACCGTGCAGTTTCTCCGGACAGCTGTTTCCAGACTTCCCGATAGTCGGAGCCTGACATCGTCGCACCTGAGGGAGCTGCTGACCCCCAGTCTGCATCATCAAGCGACTTCAGGAAGTCCCTGGCTGACTTGACTGTTATCTGTCGGTCGCCAGCGGTGGATTGATACCGTTGTCCAAGCGGCTCGGCGACGGACCGCGGGACAGCGTTCATTCTGAGCAGCACAGCCGGCTCGGTTCGCACGCCATGGTAGACCATCGATGGCAATGTGTTGATTCGTTGCTGGACATCCTCTGGCAGGCTCTCGAAATCCAAGCCGGACGTGGGCATCTTGCTGAGTGCCGACAGACCCCATGGACCAGAGTTGCAGAGCGTCCGGTAGACCGCCCTGCAGGCGTTCGAGATTGCCGTTGTGATATCTTGCGTCTCAGCCTGGAAATACGTCTCCGCGATCTTCTGCAGGGATTTCCCGTTTACCCAGTCCGAAGTTAATGCGGCAATACGCTTGCTGGTCATCCCGCTGCTGGTGATCTTCTCCAGTGAGCCGCGCAGTTCTCCAACCTTGAGCATCACACCGATCAGGTTGGGCAATGACGATTGCCTTAGCGAGCCGAAAAGACTCGACGGCTCCCAGTCGGCTGGCGTGAGACTCTGCTCGAGATCAGCTAGCTCCAACATCGCAGCACGGACGCCTTCGGGGGCAAACCCCGTCGAGTCTGCGAGCGTCGCGTTCTCCGGATGCCGGGTCAATTCCTGCACGTACCCTCGCGTTGCGCTGAGCAGCGCGTCCGCCTTTGCAGAATCCGCGGCCGTTCGCGTCGCTCGCAAGCAGCCGTACCCATACGTGCTGCGAAGTAGGCCATCGGTTTTCGACAGTACAGCATTGATGTCCTGCTCCTCGCGATACAGATGAGCGACATAGCACCGAAAATCCCGCCACTGATCTTGGGCAAGGACCTGCGTGAGATTCTCAAGCTGCCCCTGTCTTTGAACATCGTCCAGCAGTTGCACCAACCGCGAAACGAGGTTACCTGTCACTTGTTTCACGTATCGCGTCAAGCCTGCCTCGTTGTCGCCACTTGCCAGACCGACAACGCCGACGGAGTCCTGCCCGATTCGTCCGGCGCGGCCAGCGAGGTTCCAGAATTCGCGGGAGCTCATCTCTCTCCCGTATGGATACTTGTGAGACGACAGAAAAACGGACGATACAGGGAAGTTGATCCCCTGGGCGATGGTTGTCGTGGCGCACAAGACACGAAGCATGCCTTCTTCGGCGAGCCATTCAATCAACGAACGAACTTCATCCGATAGTCCAGCATGGTGTACCGCCACGCCACGCTCAAGCATGTTGATCAGCTCGAATTCCTGACTGATCTCCGTCTGAAGAAACCGCTGGACGAGGCCGATTTGCTGCGGCACCCGGTCGAACGGCGAGCAGTCTTTCGCAACTCGACGCGCCATCGACCAGACATGGTCGATTCGATTGGCGATGGCAATGCTGGTGCCCCGTTCCGAGAAGACCTTCGCCATGGCACCGGCTTGAACTGACAGGGAGCTTCTCGCTCCACTCCAAGGGATGGTCAGTGGCTTCACTCCATCGACACGGTGATTTCCCCTCAGGTGGAGCGTCTTTGGTGACGTTACCAGAGTCTTGAATATCAGGCGCCAGCCAGCGCGCTGGCTGTCATCTTGAGTCGCATGGAACAGCCCGACGATTCGATCGTTTGGCCTCCAGGCACTCGTGCCGATGCTGATCGCCTTGCCGGCGTCAGCACCCAGCCACTTCGCCAGATCCTCGGCATTCGGAACCATAGGTGTCAGCAGCAGGAAGTTGGCGCGAGCACATTCGCGACGGATAGTGGCTAGCAGCAACTCGATGCGCAACCCCCGTTCTTCGTCCTCGATGTTGTGGGCTTCGTCCATGACGAGCAGCGCCAACGGCCGCTGGACCTTCGCGTTCCTCATAACGAGTTGCAGCTTTTCCGGCGTACTAACGAGCACCTGAAACGAGTTTGCCGGTTCGTCAGACGTCAGCATGGCGTCTTCGAACGCATCAATCTCGATCGCCCCGGTCAGCTGCTCCACAACGATGCCGAACGGTTCCAGATCTCGACGTAGCCGTCGCGTGATCTGAGACACAAGGGCGCGGGTTGGGGCTACATACGCGACCCAGCCACGATCTTGGTCGAATTGGTTCAACGCCTGCAGCATGCGGAATTCGGCAAGCAGCGTTTTGCCGCCCGACGTCGGCAACTCGACAACGATCGCGCGATGAGCCTGGTCCAACAGTCCTTGTTCTTGCAGGGCTGCCCGTTGTGGAGGCAGCAGCTCGAACATCGGCTGCCCGCTCTTCGTTATGCTCTCGATAAACTGTGTGACACGCGAGTTAACCGCGCCGGTGACCCACCACACCGACCCGGCGACCATCCGCCGCGCGGTCACATGCAGCCACCGCAGAAGGACTTCGAATGGAGCATCTTGTGAGCCTGGCGCGGCATCTATGGCAGATTCAAAGTGCCGGTCCAGCGGTTCCTTCACCGAGGTTGGCGTGCCCTGAAGCATGTACGTTGCCAACAGCTCCGTCGCCTTGGCCCAGTGGTACATCGCCACCAGGCGCATCGCCATCGCCCGGTCCTGATGCCTGTTCCCATTCGAGAGCACCGCGGCCTCGTGTTCACGTTGATCTTCGCGTAGTCCGGCAATGATCTCGCGAACTCGATCAAGGTCGTCCCAACTGCGTTTTCGCAATAAGCGAACCCAGCAGTCGAATAGGCGGTAGAGAATCCGCCGGTCCCACGAGATACCGGCGACCGTTGGCACGCCGACGTGATCTTCGTTCTCGGCAAGCCAACGCCGCAGGTCTGACCACCGGTCCCCGCAGTAAGCCAGAGCAGATACGTGGAGCACGTGAAACAACCGCTCTTCGTCCTTTGAAGGGATGGGCAAGAGACGTCGAATCTCGAACGCTCGCCACGCACCAGCATAGGCACGACTCTGCAACACCCGGCTCTCACTATCGGTACCCGGATGCAGGAGCGCTTCGATGCCCTCGGTTGCAGCAACTTCATAGGCCATCGAGAGACGCTCAAGCAAGTCGGTGTCTGTCTTCCTGTCCTTGAAGACCAGCGCCATCTGCTTGCCCATGGCAGTCCGGACAAGACGAGCCTTGGCGACTTCCAGGCCGCGGTCTCGACCGCTCTCGCCAACGGCGAGCACTGCCCAGTGGTTGTCGACGGCCAGGAGAGCTTCATCAGTTACCAGCATCTGCTGCGCCCTCCTCGTAGAACTCTGCAAAGCCGGAGATGGAGCCCGCCGGGAAGTAGATTGCCAGCAGCTCGATCGCCATGCTCGCGGGACATTCTCTTGCGAGACTTACTGATCGCGCCCGAAGATCAGCCTCGTCCGGCGGTACGTCACGGATCATCACGCCGAAAATCGAGACGTCCGTACTATCGCCCAGGTAACGTGACGCAGCCGATTTCCACTTATCGTGCCAATCCGAGCCATTTGCGCGCATGCCAAGATAGCGAAACAGGTCGTTTCGCAACCGTTGCGAGTCTCTCAGGTCCTCCATTTGCTGCTTCAGGCCTGTCCGCCCATAGACTGCCGACGGTGGGTATTTGGCTTCGTACGACGTTTTCACTTCGCCGTATGCGAATCGATAGGGGTTCCCTGCGTCATCTGTTTTTTGGACACCGGCCAGGTCTGCTCCCGGCAGGCTGGAGCCGCTCTTGCGCTCATCCCACTTGTCGGGCCATGGAAACAGACATTCCCGGTATTCCGTCAGGTAGCATTCACCGTATGCCTCGCCAACTCTCCAATCTTCAACGTCGGTGTCCTCGTCGAGAATCGCCTGGAAGTTGCCCTTCTGAAACCCGGTGAATTCGATCGTCGCAACGGCGTCCTTGAGCTTCTGCTTCCCGGCGGCATCTTCGACTAGCTCACGAACCGGGCCGTCGAGAGCACTGTCTCGTTCGTCCGCCGTCACCGATTGACCCCGTGCCACGACCGCCGCGGCGTCAATATTGTAGACCTCGGCTCCGGCGGCGATGGTCATCTTCGCGCCTCCCCCGTGGCGCTACGTGTGCGCCGGCGTGCCCGCATTTCTTTTCCATTCGCCCGCTCACCGAGCCACTGGTCAATGGCCGCCTTATGAAAACGCCAGCGCTTGCCCACTTTTTGCCCGGGGAGCTTGCCATCCCCTACAAGTTTGTAGAGCGTGGACCGGGAGATCTTCAAGTACTCGGCGAGTTGCTCGATCGTCAGGATGTCGCTGGGTTCTCGCACTCCTGAAAGCTCCCAGGGCGGTAGATCAGCCCCGCCCACGATCAGACGGCGATATTGTCCGTAATTGGCGGATTTTCGCAAGCGCCGCGCCCATTCTCGCGCCCTCCGGGCTGGCGGGCAGGCACACCCTTGCCAGCCTCTCGCCCCACCATAGATGACGGCCAGCCTGCCCGGCTGGACGTCGAGGCGTTGGTCTGGTCTCGCGCTGGTCGACCTCGGTCCCGGCCAGGGTGGCCCAGTTCGCTGCGAGTCCGCGCTTTGCCTGAGCTTCGGCCTGGGTAGCGCTCGAAGCAACCTTCGGGGGCACAATCCGGCGGTCTCCCCAAGAACGGACGGTGTCTCGCGAGCAGCGACTCTCCAGCTTCTCTTTCGTGTCAACCTCGCTGGTTTCTGCTTCGATGTGCTGCGCGATCAGCGGTTGGTCGCGGATCTGGCGATCGACCCGGTCAGCCAGAACACCGGGCCCGAGAACACCCCGGGGTGGCTCACTGTCACGCGAGGATCCGCACGGCCTGCCGATGGCGGCCGGACCGGTCCAGAGGGCGAGAGAGCGCATCTTTTCGCTGGTTTGGCGTCATGGCGGCCGCATCCGTCGCTCAGATGTTCCAGCCGCTGCTTCGCGAGCTCAACCGCAATCACGTAATGGGCATGTACCGCGACGACCGCGGCCGCGCGCGGTAGTCACCGTGCCCCACGCACACGGCCAACGTGCACAAGTCGGTGGACGAGATCCGCTGCATCATCGACTGGCTGGTCGAGAAACGCGACGCCCCGCAAGCCCGGCCACGAGCACCGTGAGCCCGCCAGCCGCCCCCCAAACCCGCCGCCGTCCCGCGAAGCTCCCGCGTCCCCGGTCTCCGGACGCAACCGCCACGCTGGCCTCGATAAGTGCGGATTGGGCGGATTCGCTGTATACTGGTTCTGGTCGTTCAAGCGGCTCTGACGACACAAGAGAGTGGTTCTGATGTCGATTCTGCCCATCCTGTTCGTTCTCGCCCCCCTCGCGATCTATCTGGTCGTCGCCCTCCGGAAGGGCCGAACTCCGGTGACCGCCGACGAGTTCTTCGAATCGCGCGGCCTCATCTCGCCATCAGAGTTCGCCAACTCCTCCGTCGCCTACGGCTTCCAGATCGCCTCCGTCAGCGTCTTCTTCGCCTTCGGCTTCTTCTACGGTCTCGGGGGAATCGTCAATCCCCTCTTCTGGGGCATTGGCATCCTCTTCTTCATGCTCGTCGTCGGCAAACTCGGCGAATTCTTCGGGACGACACAGACGCTTCACGGGTTTCTCGGCAAGCGGTACGACTCTCGCGCCATCGCAGTCATCGCCTCGTTGATGACGCTGATCGGCTTCCTCGGCGCATTCACCGCCGAGCTCGCGTGGGGCAGCTACGTACTGGCGATCATCAGCCCGAACCCATGGTTCATCGGCATCTCGATGACTGTTATGGCCGCAATCGTCGCATGGTACGTGACACGGGCGGGTAACCTCAGCGTCGTCAAGACAGACCAATACCAGCTCGTTTTCGCGCACGCCGCGTTCGTCGTCCTCGTTGTATTTGCCATCACACTCCTGCACTGGCAGAGCGCACAGGCGAAGGCGATCGGATTCATCCTCTCCATTGCCACAGCTGTTATGCTGGCTCTGGTCGCGTTTTCCATCATTCGCCAGCTTCGTGACAAACGCGAGCCCGGCATACCGGATGTCGGCCGGTCCATCTCACTCATCATTCTTGCGATGATGATCCTCGGGGGCATCGTCAGCGTCATCAATGCGGTGATCTTCTCCTCATCACTCGATGCGATGAGGACGGCCCTGGAAGACACCCGCCTCTACGATTTCAACCAGGGCACGTTCAATCTACTGAGTGTTGCGCTCATGCCGCTCTGCTGGCAGTTCGCCGATGTCACGATGTGGCAACGTCTCGGCGCAACACGGCTGCCACCAGCGGACCACCCGAACCGTTTCGGCGCGATCAGGAAGGGTCTGCTGCGGTACGCGATCGAGTCACCCATCACATGGCTCCTGGCAATCGTCGCCGGGGTTGCATTGCGCTACGCGGACCTCGGCCTCACCGATGAGTCGATCTGGAACGGTGTCGCGGAGATTCCTGCCGTAATTCTCGCCGCTCAGACACCTGTCGGCGTGTTCGGGCAGTATCTGATTGCAAGTCTCTTCGCTGCTGGAATTGTCGCCGCCATGCTCTCTACTGCGGATTCGTTCCTCATTGCCGGCGCGTTCACACTGGCGTATGACCTCGCCCCGAGGTTTGCAGGCGGCGAACGAGACCTCATCGAGCGCCACCCCGAGCGTGCCCTGCGTCTTGGGCGCATCGCATCGGTCGTCTTCATCATTGCCGGCCTCGGATCGTATTGGGTCGCGACGTGGTTTGGATTCGACATCCTGTCGATTCTGTTCGGTGCATTTGCTGCGCAGGTGTCACTGTTCCCAGCAGTGTTCGGCACGATTATCCTGCGCGAGCGGGCGCCCTCCGGCGGCTGGGCTGTTGCGAGTGTCCTCGCTGGTTTCGCCGCAGCAACCTCGGCGCTCATCGTCGCGCTGAATGACGCGACGTGGGCGATGTATCCGCCGCTGTTCGCGCTCGGCTCCAGCGCGCTAATCTACTTGGTAGGGGTAGCACTACGCCCTTTAGCACGCGACTCGAATTCGGCTGAGGCAGACGATGTCTAAAAAAAACAAAACGAACCCCTTAGCTGCTGCGTACCCAGTGGTAATCGCGTACGGCGCTGTCCTGTTGTCAATTGCCCTGCCGCTCGCCTTTCTCGCCTTTGATTGGTTTCCGAATGATCGCTTTTGGCTTCACTGGGAAGTCACATCACTTGCGATTATGGCCGCCTATATGGCCTACAGTGTCGTTTATTGGTTCTGGCTACCACCCAAGTTGGCAAATCTCCTTCCGAGCCAAGCAACACACTTGATTCGCCTGAGCTCATTTATCGGCGCGTTGTTACTTGTGCTGGGCGCATTTGCTGCCATTCTGGAGTGGGGGCCACGGTGTCACACTGGAATCCTGCTGATCGCCGTTGCTCTGATGTTATTGACCATTGATCGGGTAAATAAAGTGTATTGCTTGAACCGATATTGTCATGCATGAGACCCCTAGGCACAGCGGAGGAGTTGGAGCGGCGTCGCCTGCGAGCCATGACGCTGCTGGACAAAGG
>JAGFJJ010000020.1 GCA_024102815.1 Phycisphaerae bacterium | reverse complement strand
CGCCGAGGCGATCATTCAAGGGCAGTTTCCGACCAAGGAAGAGTTTCTGCAGTCCCAGGACATGCGTGAGTTCGCTTCCTGGATGCCTATGCTAAGAAATCTGCGAGCGATCACGACTTGGACGTGGGACCTCGAAACCGTCGACTTTGCCGAACAGGTCAAGCTGACGAGCGATCCGGATGTCTGTTCAGTGAGGGCCCTCCGGGCTCACTGGCGTACGACCTGCTTGAAGAGGGGCTTGCCGCGGGCACGGTGTCCATCGCCGAAACCGCCAGGAGACCCATCGTCAATACGCTCGAAGTCGTCAACAACGGTGAGCGTCCCGTGCTCCTGGTCGACGGCCGGCACCTGGTCGGCGGAATGCAGAACCGGACCCTCGTCGGAAGCGTTATGGTCCCGGCGAAGGGTAAGGCCCTCGTACCGGTCGTCTGCGTAGAACAGGGCCGCTGGTCGCCCCAATCCAGGAGGTTCCGGGCCCACCCCGGGAGTGCGTCGAGTTCTGTCCGTCGGTCCTCATCGCCGCGGGCGGAGGACGGCTACGCCCTGTTGCGCTACGACTCGCGAAACCGGCCGAACTTCGGGGATGTGCTGCTCATGATCGACCGCGGCAAGAATCGGGCGGTCAGCCAGCCGATGTTCGAGTACCTGGTTAACGGCCGGATCGTGGATGCGGCCATTACCCCACTTTGCGCGGCGCAGCGTACGCTGAGCCTCCGCGAATCGTTCGACGAGGATACGCGGCGACTTGCGAAAATCGGCCGTGCCTCCTGGGAACTGCTCCTGAGCCAGTTCGGCAATCATCGACCTGGATATCTCGCGCTACGACCGGCTCGCGTCGCGTTTCGCCCTCGAGCACCACGAAAGCCTGACGTTCCTGAAGTCGGGTATCGAAACGCGGAACCGGCAATTCAACGCCATGATCGAGCAGATCGAGCGCGTCGCGCTGCGCTCTTCCGAACCATTGCTCTTGATGGGACCGACGGGAGCCGGCAAGTCTCGCCTGGCACGCCAGATCTATGAGCTGAAGTCCGCTCGGAAGCTGATCAGCGGACCCTTCGTCGAGGTCAATAGCGCAACACTGCGCGGCGATGCGGCCATGTCGACGCTGTTCGGGCATATCAAGGGCGCGTTTACCGGCGCCTTGCAGGCAAGGACAGGCCTATTGCGCAAGGCACATCAAGGAGTCCTATTCCTGGACGAAGTCGGCGACATGGGACCGGACGAGCAGGCCATGCTCCTCCGCGCGCTGGAAGAGAAACGATTCTCGCCTGTCGGGGCCGATCAGGAAGTGGAGAGCGAATTTCAATTGCTCGCCGGAACGAACCGCGACCTGCACGCCGACGTGTGCACTGGACACTTCCGCAACGACCTGCTTGCCCGAATCAGCCTCTGGGCTTTTCGGCTACCCGGATTGCGCGATCGGCGCGAGGACATCGAGCCGAACATCGATTATGAACTGGAGAACTTCACTCGCCGAACGGGGCAGCGGGTCACCTTCAACAAAGAAGCACGTACCAATTTCGTGCGATTCGCCCAGTCAGCATTGGCAATCTGGACGAATAACTTTCGCGACCTGAATGGTGCCATCACACGCATGGCCACCTTGGCAAACGGCGGGCGAATTTCCGTCGATACGGTTCGTGAGGAGATCGAGCGCCTCAACACCATCTGGCGACCCGATTCCGAAGGCGTGGGTGTGGGCCTGCTCCGGCAAATCTTGGATCCCGATCGGCTCGCGGAGCTTGATCGGTTTGAGCGGGTGCAACTTGCAGATGTGTTGACCGTGTGTCGCGCGTCTCGCACGCTTTCCGAGGCCGGTCGTGTGCTGTTCGCGGCCTCGCGCGAGCGGCGTAAGAAGGCCAACGACGCGGATCGGCTGAGGAAGTATCTGAGCCGCTTCGGCGTCCAGTGGGAGGAGATCAGCACGGTCGCGCAGGATGCCTAGCTTGGATAAACCGCAACGCTGGGTTTTGCGCAGGGGGCGTCGCTGATCGGGTTTGGGAACTGCTGCCTCGAGAAGCGAACTATCGATCTTTGTTCCCAGAATGCCGGAGCTATAGCCGTCCAAAGGACCACACAGCGCACCGACGACTTGACAACCGCTTTGCGGCGTTGTGCGATGGACCGTCCCGAGTCGTGCACCGACGGGCGCAGGGAACCGGTAATGGGAAGCTGGACCCCCCAACAAATCCTGGAGCTTGCCCCGGATGCGAGCTCCTCCAAGGCTGGGCAGGGTCTGGCTAAGCCCACCAAGTGGCAGACGCTCGGCCGCAGCGACCGCGCCCTGTGGGGCGAAATCAAGGGCAGCGGGAGCAAGCCCTACCAAGTTCGGATCGACTTGACTGAGCCGGCGTTCAAGTGCAGTTGCCCTAGCCGCAAATTCCCCTGCAAGCACGCCTTGGCATTGTTCCTGATCCTCGCGGAGAGTCCGGGCGCCGTTGCCGAAACGAAGCCGCCGGCCTGGGTTGGCGACTGGCTGAAGGAGCGCGACGCGCGCAACGAGCAACGGGCCGCACGGCGGGAGACGGCGGCGGAGGTCGATCCCGTCGCCCAAGCCCGCCGGGCCGATAAACGCGAGGCCAACGTCCGGCGTGGGGTGGAAGAACTGATGATTTGGCTGAAGGACTTGGCGCGGCAGGGGTTGGGGAGCGCCCAGGCTCAGCCCGCAGCCTTTTGGGAGGGCATGGCGGCGCGAATGGTCGACGCGCAGGCCCCGGGGCTGGCACGCTACGTCCGCCATCTGGGAGCGATCTCGTCGTCTGGCGAGGGCTGGCAGGAGCGCATGTCGACCATAACCGGCCGGCTCCATCTGTTGCTGACTGCCTACCAAAATATCGAAGCTCTTTCCGACGATCTGCAGGCTGACGTGCGGACATATGTGGGGTGGACAACGCCAGAGGAAGAGCTCCGCAAGCTGCCATGTGTGGATGATCGCTGGATTATCGTCGGGCAGGTCACGAGTAGGCAGGAGCGATTGCGCGTGCGGCGAACTTGGCTTCTGGGAAGGAAGAGCCAGCGTTTTGCATTGGTACTCCAGTTTGCCGCCGGCAGTCAGTCATTTGACACCACGTTTGCCCTTGGGACCGAATTCGAAGCTCAATTGACCTTCTATCCCGGCGCGCGGCCGCTGAGAGCCGCCGTATTGCAGCGGACCGAAGGAGGACTGATTCGCGAGCCGCTTCCGCCGGGGGTTTCCATTCACGCGGCGAGGCAAGCGTTCGTTGAGGCTATCGCAGTGCAACCGTGGCTCGAGAGTTCGCCGGTCTTCCTGAATCAAGTAACACCGTGTCCCGGCGACGTTCGCGATTTGCCTAATTGGCTCTTGGCCGACGAAACCGCCAATTCCGTATCGCTCATGATCGATACCGATTGTGGCTGGCAGTTGTTGGCCATTAGCGGTGGTGGGCCGATCCAGGTTTTCGGAGAGTGGGACGGCCGGTCGCTGCAGCCGTTGAGCGTCTTTCGCGACGGTCGATCTTTCGCTCAGATTCAAAGCGAGAGTGGCGCCCTCCTCGCAAGAGTAGCGTAATGTCGACGGCACCAGTGGACAGTCCGAGGGGCGAATGGCAGCGGCTTGTTGCTGCCGCAGTGCTGGGGATGGATCGCCTCGGCACGAACCTGCCTACAATCGGGGGCCCGGCCGGTGCGCTGGTCGATGCCGCCACCGCCGACGACGTGGCAACCAAGCTCTTGAATGCCGTTGCGGTTCTCGGCCCTTATGAGCTTGCCGGGCGAAGCCCCGCCTCCTTGAGCCGAACTCTGGAAGTGCCTCCACCAGAGGATGCTCCTGAATGCAGTCTGCGCGCGGGGCAGCAGTTGTTTCAGATTCTCGAGGGCGAATACGGGATGCTGCTTGAGGAATGGTGCCAACTTGCTGCACAAATGGGGGTACGGATCCCCGACGAGCAGTTGCCACGCTTCCTGGATCGTAGCCTCGCGGCACTGGACGACAGTGTTTTCAATCAGGTCCTCAGGCAGCGCGGGCGTTGGCTTGCGCGGCAGCACCCTCGGTGGCGCCGATTGGTGCAGGAGGACAACGCGGCTGAGATCTGGCGTACTGGGGATCCGGAGGATCGGCTGATCGCGCTGGCCCGACTGCGAAGATGTGACCCCAATGCAGGACGCAGCCTTGTAGCCGAGACTTGGCCGCAGGAGTCACCGGATGATCGGCCGAAGATTCTGAGACAGCTTGCCATCGGGCTTTCGGAAGCGGACGAGGCGTTCCTGGAATCCACGCTAGACGACAAGCGCAAGTCCGTGAGATCGATCGCGAGTGACCTGCTGGCCCGGCTGCCGTCCTCGGGGTATGCCAATCGTATGCTTCAGCGCGCTCGCGCCATGGTCAACTTTCAGGTGCGCAAAGGCTTGATCCGCGGAAAACAGGTGTTGGTCGACGTAACTCCTCCGAACTCCATCGACGCGGCACTGAACCGGGACGGCGTCGAAAACAAGAGTCAACATGGCATGGGTAACAAGGCAAGTGTGCTGTGCCAGGTCTTGGCCGGTGCCGAGCTGGAAGCATGGCGGTCCGGAGCGAACCTGGAACCGGAGGAGCTTGTTCGCGCAGCCGCGGCCTCGGACTGGAAAGCGCCCATCCTTCGCGGCTGGTGCCGCGCTGCAATACGTCAGGGCAATGAGGAATGGGCCATTGCTTTGCTGCGCGTGTGTGCAGATCACGCGGACGCGCTTGAGGGCGAGGAACTCGAAGCGCTGGCAGGCTGTGCTGGCTCGTCGATGCGCGAGCTCCTGGTCCTGGAGCTGCTCGGGAGTCGGGCAAACCTCCGGGATCCTCCCCTGCTCGCGTTGCTGGCGGGGAGCGATCACGCCTGGTCGACTCAGCTTTCTCGTGCCGTGCTGAAGGCGCTCCGGCAGTACTTGTGCACGGACACCGCCATGTATGATCATACGTTGCGAAAGCTGGTCACACAGCAATTTGCTAGACGGATGAATCCGGCCTTCGCAGAGGAAGCGGCCACCGGCTGGAATCGAAACACATCCGCCTGGAATAAGGGCCACGATGAAATGGTGGACAAGCTGGCGGCCACGCTAATGTTCCGCCGGGCGATGCAAGAGGAGCTGCGCAGTGACGAAGGATAAGCGTCCGACGGTGCTCCGGTGCCACGCCGAAGAGCAGTTTGCGGAGGAACTGGAGGCTCTCGCCCGAGAGGACAGCCGTCAAAAGCCGCCCAGCTGGAAGCTCTCGCCTTGGGCAGTGGCGACCTATCTGCTCGGCGGCAAGCTGGAGAGCGGATTCGCGATTACCCCTAAATACATCGGGGATCGGCGCCGCGTCGAAATCGCTGTTTCTACCCTGGCCACGGATCGAGCGCTGCTGCTCCTCGGAGTGCCCGGTACGGCAAAGACTTGGCTGAGCGAACATCTTGCAGCGGCGATCAGCGGTGATTCCACGCTGCTTGTGCAGGGCACCGCGGGTACGCCGGAGGAGGCCATTCGCTACGGTTGGAATTACGCCCTGTTGTTAGCAAAGGGCCCCTCGGAAGACGCCCTGGTCCCCAGTCCGGTGATGAGGGCGATGCGCGAAGGGCGCATTGCGCGCGTGGAGGAACTCACCCGTATTCCGAGCGACGTACAGGATACCCTCATTACGATCCTCTCCGAGAAAACACTGCCGATTCCTGAGCTGAATAGCGAGGTTCAGGCCACCAAGGGCTTCAATGTCATTGCCACGGCCAACAACCGCGACCGCGGTGTCAATGAACTCTCAAGCGCGCTGCGACGGCGTTTCAACACGGTCGTATTACCCACGCCCACCACGGCCGACGAAGAGGTCACCGTTGTGCAGACGCGCGTAGAAGCCATCGGCCGGGCCCTGGAACTGCCAGCCGATGCACCTCCGATCGACGAGATCCGGCGGATCGTGACAATCTTCCGAGAACTCCGCGAAGGCAAGACCGCCGATGGCAAGACCAAGTTGAAGTCTCCCACGGCGACGATGTCCACAGCCGAAGCCATCAGCGTCGTCGGCAGCGGACTGGCGCTGGCGGGCCACTTCGGCGACGGCACGCTACGGGCCGGCGATGTGGCCTCGGGATTGACTGGCGCGATTGTGAAGGATCCCGTGCAGGACGCCGTGGTCTGGAAGGAATACCTCGAGACGGTCGTCAAGGAGCGATCCGGCTGGTCGGATCTCTATCGCGCGTGCCGAAAGGAACTGTAGTCGAGGGAGCACCTGTGTCCTGCGACTTGCGAGTATTCGGCATCCGCCACCATGGTCCGGGATCTGCCCGAAGCCTTCTTCAGGCTCTCAAGTCCTTCGAGGCCGATACCGTCCTGGTCGAGGGACCGCCGGATGCCAATGACCTGATTCCGCTGGCGGCAAGCAATGACATGCATCCCCCGGTGGCGCTGATGATCTACGCGCCTGACGAGCCGCAACGAGCCGTCTTCTATCCTTTTGCGGTGTTCTCGCCTGAGTGGATCGCAATTCGCCATGCATTGGCCCGCGGCGTTCGCGTCGAGTTCATGGATCTGCCACAGACTTATCGGCTCGGCCGTGACGACGACCGGCAGGACGAAAGCCCCGACGCCGACGAATCGCCAACAGGCGATGAAAACGCAGAATCGTTGCGGTCCGACCCGTTGGGTCAGCTCGCCGCGGTTGCAGGTTTCTCTGACAGTGAACGTTGGTGGGACTATTTGGTCGAATCACGCTCGGGTGCTCATGTCACCGTGTTTGACGCCATCGCCGACGCCATGACGGCACTTCGCGAGCAGGAAGGTCCCGCCGACAGCAAGCGGTTGGAAGCCCAACGCGAGGCGTTCATGCGCAAGACCATTCGGGACGCCGTAAGGCGCGGCAGCGAACGACTGGCCGTGATCTGTGGTGCATGGCACGCGCCGGCGCTGCGCAACCCGCACGGCAAGGGATGTGCCGGCGAAGACAGCGCTACGCTCAAGGGTCTTCCGAAGTCGAAGACGGCTGCCGCCTGGGTCCCCTGGTCGTACGACCGGCTCTCATTTCGTTCGGGCTACGGGGCTGGCGTTAACTCCCCAGCATACTACGACCTACTTTGGACCCACGACCGTAGCCCGACCATTCACTGGATGACCCGCGTCGCGCGGCTGATGCGAAAGCAGGACATGGATGCTTCGAGCGCACACGTCATCGAGGCCGTGCGCCTCGCCGATACCCTCGCCGCACTGCGCGAGCGGCCGCTCCCGGGATTGGAAGAGCTCGACGAGGCCGCACAGGCCGTGATGTGCCTCGGGGGAGACGCCCCGATGCGGCTGATCCGTCGTAAACTGGTCATAGGTGACCGGCTTGGCCGCGTGCCCGACGATGTCCCGCTCGCTCCGTTGCAACAGGATCTCCAGCAGCTTCAGCGGCGGCTTCGACTGCCGGTCAATGCCGACGAAAAGGACTACGACCTCGACCTTCGTAAACCTCTGGACCTAGAGCGAAGTCAACTGCTCCACCGCTTGAATCTGCTCAACGTGCCGTGGGGCGAGAGACAGGAGCAGTACGGCAAGAAAGGCACGTTTCATGAGTTTTGGCGCGTGCAGTGGCGGCCGGAATTCGTCGTTGCCCTGGTCGATGCCAGCCGATGGGGCAACACGATCCAGGATGCAGCCACCAACTTCACGATCGACCGCGTCAGCCAGGCTGATTCTCTTCCGGAACTCAGCGCGATCGTCGACGACGCACTGCTGGCCGATCTACCGCAAGCCGTGACCGCCCTGATGGTCGAACTTCGCAACAGAGCGGCTCAAGGTGGAGACGTGCTCCAACTGATGGAAGCCCTGCCTGCTCTGGCGAGGGTCACGAGATACGGCAATGTCCGGCAGACCGACGTGAGCATGGTCGCGGAGGTGTGCGACGGGCTGGTTGCTCGTATCTGCGTCGGCGTTATTCCGGCATGCTCCTCCCTCGACGACGATGCCGCCCGATCAATGTTCGGGCACGTCGTTGCGGTCAATGACGCCATCGCGCTCCTGCAGCGTGACGAACACCGGGCCTCCTGGCGAAACTCGCTGGTCCAACTGGCGGATTACAGCGGACTTCACGGAATCGTTGCTGGCCGAGCAGTACGCATTCTCTACGACACGGGACATTGGTCACCCGAGGAGGTGGCCGACCGACTTAGCGTGGCGCTATCCGCAGCGAACGAACCCGCACACGCTGCTGCCTGGATCGAGGGCTTCCTTTCCGGAAGCGGCTTCCTGGTGGTTCACGACGAGGTGATGTGGAATTTGATGGACCAGTGGCTGCGCGGTCTTACGGCCGATCATTTCATGATGATATTGCCGCCAATCAGGCGAGTATTCGCGACTTTCGCCGCTCCAGAGCGACGGCTGATGGCCGAGCGCGCCGCCCGCTCAACGCACACTGCGCCATGCGCCGATACGGCAGAGTTCGACCATGAGCGGGCCGCGTTGGTCCTGCCGGTGCTGAGGCGCATATTCGGTGTGGAGGTCGATCATGACGTTGGATGAAGGGAAGCGCCGCTGGCGACTCATCCTGGGTCAGGCGGACTCGCTCCATACAGACCTGAGCACCGACGACGTGGCCATCGACAAGGCGCTGGGGGCTCTCTACGACGCGGACAGGCGAGCGGGCCTGGGGGCGTCGATGCCCAATGTGCCGCGATGGCTCGGCGATATTCGCAAGTACTTCCCCAAGTCGGTCGTGTGCCTACTCCAGCGCGATGCCATGGAGCGGCTCGACCTTCATCGTATGCTCATGGAGCCGGAGCTTCTCGAGGCCGTCGAACCCGACGTCCACCTCGTGTCCACGCTCCTTTCACTCCAGGGGGTCATGCCGGCCAAGACGAAGGAAACCGCCCGCGTCATTGTGCGCCGGGTTGTTGACGAGTTGATGCGGAAGCTTGCCAATCCGACACGGCAGGCCGTCGCCGGGGCGCTGAATCGGGCATCGCGGAGCCGCCGCCCGCGGCACAACGAGATCGACTGGCCGCGCACCATCCGTGCCAATCTGAAGCATTATCAACCGGAGTACAAGACGGTCATTCCGGAGACGCGCATCGGATTCGGACGGAAACGATCCTCGCTGCGCGATGTCATTCTCTGCATCGACCAGAGTGGGTCGATGGCCGCGTCCGTCGTGTTTTCGGGTGTCTTCGGCGCCGTGATGGCGTCGATACCGGCCGTCCGTACCAGGCTCGTTGTGTTTGATACGTCCGTCGTGGACTTGACCGATCATCTCGATGATCCCGTGGAAGTTCTGTTCTCAACCCAGTTGGGCGGCGGGACAGATATCAACCGCGCCGTCGGCTACTGCCAATCGCAAATCAGCCGTCCGACGGATACGATATTCGTTCTGATCAGCGACCTGTATGAAGGCGGAGTCGAGAAGGAGCTGCTCTCGCGAGCGGCATCGCTGGTCGGCGCGGGCGTTCAGGTAATCGTCCTGCTCGCGCTCAGCGACGAGGGTGCTCCTTCATTTGACCACTCCCTTGCCGCCAGGATTGCCGGGCTGGGAATTCCGTCCTTCGCCTGCACACCAGACAAATTCCCGGATTTGATGGCCGCGGCGATCAATCGCCAGGACATCGTACGATGGGCTTCGGAAAACGAGTTGGTGTCCGTTCGCCGGCAGGCCGAGTAGCGGGCTCTTATCTGGTAATCGAACGGGCGGACCTCATCGTTAACCTGACCAGCGTTTGCGCAACCATGCCCTCTGCCGGCGTTGTTGCAAGCAGTCATTGCCCGGTTTGATCTGCCCTGCCAACTCCGAAAACTTGGCGACGGCCCCATCGAGCTGAGCTTCATCAAGAAATCTTCGCGAATTGAAATCAGGACCCGACATCTGCCGCTGTACGGGTGACGGAGAGAAGAATTGGAGGCAAGACCTGTGAAATAGATGTAACCACACGCAATCCTACACAAAAACGAGGTGTAAGCAGCCGTAACTCCCTGCTAACAATAATCATGCGCATGGAGGCGGGGGGAATCGAACCCAAAGAGAAGCCCACAAAACAAGCCAATACGATGCAAGACGCCCCTCTCGCCATCCGAAATGGGGCTCCATTGGACATCAGAGTACGCGGAAGGACACAGAAAGACAAAGAATACTTGCGAAGTGCGCACCAACTCCGTGCCGACACGAGCTCGAAATCGAAGCGTTTCTGGCCGGCCTCGCCCCCGTGCAAGACGATACGGCGAGCTTTCACCAAGCCATAGAGCATGCGGCACAGGGCGTGGGTATTACGCTCCAGAACGATTGCCAGCTCGGCGAGGGTCGCTACCATGCGGCACCGTGACAACCACATCAAAGACATCGTCGCCGTCGACTTTTTCACCGTTCCGACTACGACGTTCCGTGTTTTGTTCACGTTTGTTGTGCTTCGCCACGACCGGCGTCGAGTGGCCCACTTCAACGTTTCCTCGCACCCGACAGCCGAGTGGACGGCCCAGCAGGTCGTAGAGGCGTTTCCGTTCGACGAGGTGCCACGGTTCCTGATTCGAGATCGCGATGGGGTTTACGGCTAAGCATTTCGCAAGCGCGTCGAGGGCCTGAGGATAGAAGAAGTTATGATCGCGCCGCGCTCGCCAAGGCAGAATGCGTTCGCCGAAAGAGTGATCGGTTCAATAAGGCGAGAGTGTCTTGACCATGTGATCGTGCTTAACGAGCGCCACCTTCGAAGAATTCTGCACGACTACTTTCAGTACTACCACGAAGCCCGCACGCATCTTTCGCTTGGTCGAAACGCGCCGATCTCGCGAGAAGTTGAGCCACCATCGAAGGGGCGACTCGTCGCCGTTCCGCAGGTCGGGGGCTTGCATCATCGGTATCGCCGAGCCGCCTGAATCCTCGATTCGCCTTCAGTTCATTGTTGCCTTCGCCAGGAGCGTACTGCGCACTCAGCGAAGGATCGGCGTATCTGCTGTCCGATCGTCCGCACAAACCCAACTTTTTGGCTGTCCGATTCATTGATCCTCCGCCACACGTACCTGTTTGAGTGGTGGGATGGACTTTTCGGGATGCACAGGGAGCAAGAGCTCCATCGCGTCGTACCTCGCTGCGGCCCGGACCGTGCTCAGCCCAAATGGCGAGAATTCGCGCAAGAGAGTACACAATGTCGTGAGCGATAGCATGGCCGTTTATCATAGGATGGACAGGGCCATGTCGTTTCCTACTGGGCCGTCGGGAGTGTCGGGGATCGAATTCGAGAACCGCGACCGCAAGCGCTTGGGGCGGGTGCAAGCACGAGCTTCCGAACTGGGCAAAATGACACGCTCATGAATCTGTAGTTTTCGCCTGCACGCCGTCAAAATAGGTATTCCAGGCGACTTGTGGATAATCTCTTTGCTTCACTCCACGGCTCTGGGAAGAGCATCCGTAGCCCGGGCGTGACGCTGCTGTGGATTCACGAAACGCAGGACGCCTCAAGTCGTAGTTTAGCCGCCGAAATGCGCCTTTCGGTCAGAATTTGCAGGGCAAAGCGTTACCAAACGCTTACGAATCGGTTACATTGCTCAATGGCTGGAGATACATTGCTGACATTGACGGGGGAATCTGAGGAGAGGGTGGGCCGATTCAATCCAGGCGGCGCAGTCAAGTCCATTCGCTCGTGACCCCTGCGCGGCAAGCATGGAGGTCATCCATGGAGCGTCAAACGAATAAAGAGCGTTGCAACATCGGCTTGATCATATCGGCAGCGGCGGTTCAGCTCATTTTTCCTTTTGGGGCCATCGCGAACGAGAAACATAGGATTTATTCCCCCGCGGTGGTGGAGGCACGTGAAGCAGCCCGTCAGATGGGCGTGCCGGAAAATCAGCTTCCACGACGAACAGTGGCGGAAAATCGGTTGCACAAACAATCGCTCCCGCGTTGGCAGCGTAAGCTTAACAGCATGGTGCTGGATCGATACGAGCGACTCATGGAAGACGAGATCGTTCAGCAGCCCCACCTAGCACCGAAGTATGCCACACCTCACGTGCGTATCGACGATCGTGCTCGACTCTTGGTCGAAATGCGCGTCGACTCGGTGGATTCGTTTGATGCCCCGTATCTCGCGTCGTTGGGAGGCCGTCTCCACAGCCGAGCAAAGGGTTACGGCTTGCTGGTCGCTTGGATACCCGTTGACAAGCTGCAAGCCATTGCAGAGCGTAACGACGTACGGAGGATCTTTGACGCGGCTCCGCTGACAAGTGATCTGGGGAGTGCCACAACTGAAGGGGATGCACTTCATGGCGCCGACCAAGTCCGCACAATGTTCGGCTATGACGGCACCGGTCAGACGGTGGGCGTGATATCCGACGGTGTTAATGACTTGGCAGACGCCATTTCCACGGGAGACCTCGTTACGGTAGATGTGCTGAGCGACTATACAGACGCTTCGCGAAGGTACAACGAAGGCACGGCGATGCTCGAGATCATCGCTGACATGGCACCGGGCGCGAATTTGATGTTTCACTCCGGCTTATTCGAGCCTGATTTCATCAACGCCGTCAGAGCCTTGGTCGACGCCGGAGCCACAATCATTGTTGATGACCTTACATCAAGCGCGCATCGACTATTCGAGCCCGGACCCGTCACCCAGGCCAAGATCGATGCGGTAGAACAGGGTGTATTCTACACCGCGTCGGCGGGAAATCGTGCCCAGCGGCACTACGAAGAGGAATTCAATGGCCCCTCGGTGAACGTGACCTTGGGCCCGAATACGTACAACCGCCCGCATCGATTTGCCCCATTCAATTGGCAATTACGTATGAAGGCTCCGCCGTCCGGCGCCGTAACTATCTGCCTGCAATGGGCAGAGCCTTACGGATCTGCGAGTATCAACCTGGATTTGTACCTGCTGGGCGAGAGCGGCAACCTGCTTGATTCAAGTACCGACCCCCAAGACGGCGATGATGACCCGATCGAGTGCATTGATACCACGGTAAGCCCCAACAGTTTTGTCAATGTCGTCGTTGATGCGACGACCGGCGATCCCGACGTATTCTTCGATCTCCGCGGAGCGGGCACCACGGATTGGCAATACCTCGTATCCGCGGGAAGCATTAATGGTGCATCGCGAGCGGAAGAGATCTATGCGGTTGGTGCGCATGGCAATGGCTTGATGCCTGGTTCTGCGGATTCGATCGATGCCTCGAGTAGTCGTGGACCTGTCAAGCAAATCATCCCATTCGAATTGACTTGGATGAAGCCCGACATCGCGGCCGCGAGTTTCGTGCAGATCTCCGGAGCCGGGGGCTTTGGGTATACGGGTTGTCCCGGGCTACCGTCGAGTACAAGCTGTTTTCCGGGTACCTCGGCAGCCGCGCCGCACGTTGCTGGCTGCGCCGCGCTCTTGCTCCAGGCTCGCCCCTGGCTCAGCCCCGCCCAGGTCGCTCAGGTTCTCGACGACACGGCCGACGACATCGAGGCGGGCGGACCGGACAACACCGCGGGCCACGGCAGAATGGATTGCCTTGCAGCTGTTCGAAGACTGCGCAACACCGGCACGAACTTTGCTAATAATGCATTTGACAGTGGAACCCTCGGGTCCGATACCGCAGCAGGCCCAGCAGCGGAAGTCGCGTGGGTGGGGCCCATTTGGGCCAGTCGTGATGCCAACACGCCCGGCTGCCCTTGCGACATCTCCTGCCCTTGCGTGGCCGTTGAGTACAACAACTACTTTAAGTTTGACTTGCTGAGAGTCTACAACGAGATCATCAGCGCCAAACTCGTCCTGGAATATCCGGTGGGCGCGCATGTTGTGCCAACCGAGTATGAAACGGATTCGCAACTCTTCGTTCTCCACGAGGTCACATCAGACCCGGATAGTTTCGGCTATGACTTCCTGGCCGGCACGATTCGCCCGTTTTCGGAGTCAGTGTACAACGACCTCGCCGACGGGCCGACTTTTGGTTTTCAGCAAATCAGTGCCGCCGACGAAGGCAGCCTGATCGAGATCGAACTGAATGTAGCTGCGATAACGGCGATGAATACAGCGCGCGGCAACGTCTTTACCATTGGAGGTAGAAACGTTGGCCCCGGTGGACTTGGGACCATCGCGTCCAACGATGTACCACCTCACCTGATATTTGCCAACACGGGTCTGCCGGGCGCCACCGATCCCAGTTTCGGCTTTCCTACGATTCGACGTCTGAAGTATGCAATGTGCGATGCCTCATCCCCCGGAAATACGGCATGCGGCACGAATGTAGAGGCTGCAGCAGGTGGTCACACAGTGACTTTCGAATCCGTAATCGTTGCTGGTGAAACAACGATTACCGAGAGTTCCGTCGGCGAAGATCCGCCTGCAGGTTTCCGGCAAGCATGCGATCCGCCCCAGTATTTTGATGTGTCGACCACCGCAACGGTTGCCGGGAACATCTCAGTCTGCCTAACTTATGATGACGTGGCCTGCCCAGACGAAGAATTCATTACGCTCTGGCATTTTGTGGACGGCGCTTGGGAAAACGTGACCGATCCGGCACCGCCTGATAATCCGGACACCACCGCCAATATCATCTGCGGCACGGTAACGGAGCTCTCACCATTCCTGCTGGCCGTTGACATAGCCTGTGCCAGCGGCAACTGCAACCCCATCCCCGCGGTCTCGCATTGGGGCATCGTTATCTTGGCGCTTCTGGTTTGCGCGCTAGGAACTGCGATTTATGGCCCCCGGACACGTTGGCGCCGGCATGGATAATTGCTTGGGCGGGCGTAACGGTAAGAGGTCTCGATCTCTGTTCGCAGGGCAATCACGTCGATGGGACGAACGGTGGCTCCAACTGGTCGCTGCCGCAATGCTTGGTAAATTGGTCCCTCGACTTCTTTCGACTCGGACTGTAGTTACAATCACTGGCGCTAGCCAGGTAGACAACATTCCTTTACGAAGAATTGGCGCCATACCATGACATCCTCGAACCATGACGACCAGAGCGAGGCGGATCTCACTCGGTCCGTCGGGCCCAAGCGAGGGCGCTCCGCGCAGGTAGGCGAGCAGATTCGCGCCCCATCGCCTAAAGCGCTGCCTTCCCAACGACCCGAATGCATTGGCACGTACCGGATCCTGGGCGAGCTCGGCGAGGGCGGCATGGGTGTCGTTTATCTGGCGGAGCAGAGCGAGCCCATTCATCGGCGTGTCGCCCTCAAAGTCATCAAACGGGGTATGGATACAGGGCCGGTCATCGCCCGCTTCGAGTCTGAGCGGCAGGCGTTGGCGCTCATGAACCATCCCAACGTTGCCAAGGTACTGGACGCCGGCGCGACGGACGACGGGCGACCCTACTTCGTCATGGATTATGTTCAGGGAGAGCCCATTACGCAATATTGTGATCGTCACTGCCTCAACACAAGAGAGAGGCTGGAATTATTCATACTGGTCTGCGAGGCAGTTCAGCACGCGCACCAGAAAGGGATTATTCATCGGGATCTTAAGCCGTCTAATGTGCTGGTAGAGGTGCGGGACAGCCGGCCGATACCCAAGGTGATCGATTTTGGAGTGGCCAAGGCAACCCAGCAACGCCTTACGGAGCGGACGCTCTTCACCGAGTACGGCCAACTGATCGGGACACCCGAGTACATGAGCCCGGAACAGGCCGAGATGACCGCGTTGGACATCGACACGAGAACGGACATTTACTCCCTCGGCGTGATCCTGTACGAGCTGTTGACGGGCGTTCTTCCCTTCGACGCGGTATCACTTCGGCGGGCGGCGTTGGTAGAGATTCAGCGAATCATCCGAGAGTTCGACCCGCCCAAACCCAGTACGCGATTGAGCGGCCTCGGTGACTCGACGGCGGCGGTCACAAAGCACCGTCGAACCGAATTGGGCTCGCTGGCTCGTCTACTTCGGGGCGACCTCGACTGGATCACGATGAAAGCGCTCGAGAAGGACCGGACCCGTCGCTATGCGACTGCGGCCGAGTTCGCAGCCGACGTTTCCCGCCACATGGCCTACGAACCCGTACTCGCGGGGCCTCCAGCGCCCGGTTACAGAATGCGGAAATTCGTGCGTCGCCACCGCGTCGCGGTGGCGACGGGGAGCGCTGTCATTGCGGCTCTGGTCGTCGGGATCATCGGAACCACCTGGGGATTCGCTCGGGCACTCAATGAGAACCGGCGGGCGCAAGCGGCCGAGGACAAGGCGCAACGGCGAGCTGATGAACTTGAAGAAGTCGCTCAATTTCAAGCGCGTCAGCTCTCCGGCGTGAATGCGGAGCTTATGGGGGAGCGATTGCGGGCCGCATTGCGGGTTCAGAAACGCTTGGCGCTCGAATCCCCGCATGTGTCCTCAAGTGATGTGGAAGCCGGGCTAAGCGAGCTTGACGCAAACCTGGAGGGTGTGAGCTTTACAAATCTTGCCCTGGAGGTATTGGACGAGAACATATTCAAACGAGCCTCTGCCACGATCGAATCCGAATTCTCAGATCAGCCTCTGGTGAAAGCCCGCCTGTCGCAAACGCTAGCGGATACTCTCCGGGCGATCGGCCTTTATGATCAGGCCATGCGCCCGCAGGACGAAGCCCTACGAATCCGTCACGAAAAGCTCGGCGATGACAATCTCAATACGCTGATTTCTCTCGATCATATGGGAAACCTCCTCCAGGCTCGAGGCGACCTTCCTAGAGCTCGAGATTGCTACCGCCGCAATCTGGAGACGAGTCGCCAGGTCCTGGGCAATGATCACCCACACACCTTGGATGCAATCCTCGATATGGGTGATATATTGGTCATTCTGGGCGATTACGCGGCAGCAGAGCCGTTGTTACGAGAAGCAGTGGACCGGCATCGTTCTGTGTTGGGTGATCAGCACCCGAATACGCTCGACTCGCTGGCCAGCCTTGGCGGGCTGCTGATGCGGCAGGGGAAACTGGCTGACGCTGAACCAATGTATCGGGAAGTACTGGAGGGGCGTCGCCGCGTTCTGGGTGAGCGCGATCCGGCGACAGCAAAGTCGAAGAACAATATGGGCCTCCTTTTGCAGGCCCGGGGAAAGCTCGCGGAAGCTGAACCCTATTATGGTGATGCCCTGGAGACGTTCCGGCGTGTACTCGGGAACGAGCACCCGGAAACGCTCATCGCGATAAACAATATGGGTCTCCTGTTGAACGCGATGGGCAGAATCTCTGATGCACGCCCCTATTTCCGCGAGGCATCGGATGGATTGCGACGAATACTCGTCGGCAATCACGTATTGGCCTTGAAATCCATCGCCAACCTGGCTTCGTCGCTACAGGCTCAGGGCGAGTATGATCAAGCCGCTCGCATCGCCCGCCAAGCACTGGACGGGTTTCGCGAGACCTTGGGCGACGAACATCCGGATACGCTCAGAGCCATGAACAACATGGGCTCATTGCTACAGGTCACGGGTAAGCTTGACGAGGCCGAGCGCCTTTATCGCGCGTGCTTGGAGCTGCGTCGTCGAATACTGATAAACGATCATCCGGATACACTGATGTCGGTTCATAACTTGGGCACGATTTTGCTCGACAGGGGGCGGCTTCGCGAGGCGGACGTCTATTTCCGTGAAGCGTTCGAAGGTCGTCGTCGTGTACTGGGGAATGATCACCCCGACACGCTCACATCGCTGAATGGCATGGGGCGTGTGCTTCAGGGACTTGGAAAACTGGATGAAGCCGAGAAATTCTACCAGAAAGCCCTGGATGGTCGTCGCGAAAAGCTGGGAACTGGTCACCCCGAAACGCTCCAATCGATGAACGATCTTGGTTCTTGCCTTTTGGCGAGGGGCAGGCGCGATGAGGCGGAAGGATATTTTCGCGAAGTCCTGGCCGGACGGCAACGTACGCTCGGCAACGAACATCCCGATACGCTGGCTTCGATCAACAATATGGGAACGGTCCTGTTTGCCCAAGGCAGACTCTCCGAGGCCGAGCAGTATTTCCGGTTGGCTCTGGATATCAACCGCCGAGTACACGGCGATGACCACCCGGAAACGCTGGTCTCGATTGGCAATGTGGGTGCAGTCTTGAATGCCCAAGGCAGAAATGCAGAGGCTGAGCCATTTTACCGGGGAAGCCTCGAAAAACATCGAAGAGTCTTGGGTGATCTACATCCCAATACATTGACAGCAATCAACAATATGGGCTATCTCTTGCGTGCCGAAGGGAAACTCTTAGCGGCCGAGCCTTTCTATCGCGAGGCGATGGAAGGCCGACGGGCCACCCTGGGTGATGATCACCCGGATACACTGCGTTCGATCAATAATCTCGGCGCTCTGCTGGTAGCCGGCGGTCGTTATGAAGAAGCAGTGGCCGTGCTTGCACCTGCGGAGCCTCTGGTTCGAGCGCATCTCCCCAGACTGCTCGGTCGATTTCTGACGCACCTAGGCCGTGCACGGTCGGCAACCGGTTCGTACGGGGATGCCGAGCGTGTTCTGTTGGAATCCCAGGCCATCCTGGCGAAGAACAAACAGGCCAATCGAAGCCACTACATCGACGCTCTACAGTCCCTTGTAAACCTCTACGATCGCTGGGACAGAGCCGAGCCACAAAAAGGGTACGATGCGGAAACGACAAAATGGCGCCGGAAACTCGCTCAACTCGATCACGCCGAGTAGACTCGGCCTTGCGATGACCGGATGCGATGACCGCCATTTGGCTTCTTGCGAGAGACGTGGTGATTCGATGCGTCAAAGCGTACAGTTCGGAGGCGATCCGAGACTGGCTGCGGCAGCACAAGAGCACTGCGGTGATTCCGACAAAGTCGAACGAGTGAAAAGAGTCCGGCTCTGACCGCGAGAAATATCGTCAGCGTAACGTTGTGGAGCGTTGCATCAATTGGCTGAAGGAGACCCGACGATTCGCTATGCGATACGAGAAATTGGCTGTGAACTTCTTGGCGATGACCCAGCTGGCGATCATTCAGCGGTGCTTCCGGGTATTGCATTCGTCAGACAGGCCCTGGTACGACGCTCGAATGCCAGAGAGGTGAGCTAGGTGGACCTGGAAGCCCGCATCTTGGGCTACGGAGAGGAACTGGGCATGAGTCTTCCCGGCGAGCGTCGTTTCAAAGGCGACCGTTTCGCGGCGGTCGCGAAGGTCGTTCGTTCGGTGAATCATGACACGGCCAGCTTCGATGGGCGAAACAGTAGCGAGAGCCTTGGCGATGTCGTCGGCGTTGAGAAACCATTCGGTGGGGAATCGTTTGGGTAGAATGGTAGCGGCTCCGGTCGACTTTCCGGCGCCGTTGGGGCCCGCGATGACGAATAAGCTCGGGTTGGCCATTGAGGTCTAGCATATCCGTGGCCGGGCATCGTGGTTAAAGATCGGTTGCTGTGTACTGAGCTCCCCGCGTCAAGGAGCGCAGCCCGCTGCCGGGCGACGCGGCGTCGAACCCTTGCCAGGATCAATTGTCGTTTTTGGCCCCGGCCCGACCCCGACAAATTGCTCACCATCGCATGCCATTACTTCCCCTTCTCCGACGCCGGTTCGCCCCCGCACCGCTTAAGAGGTTCTGAGTTGGCCTCGCCACCCGGCGGCTTCGGCGCATTTGCTCTTGTCCAAGTTCGTCGGAGTGACCAATTCTCTGGATGGTGACCGGGCGCTCGACGCACTTCGTGATTCCTCCGTGCCAAAATCTGCCGGCGGGAGTTCGTGGGCTTCGAGCAGGGTCGCGTCGGTCCCCCGAGGATCGACCCCGGTGAAAGTCGACTTCGCCCAGATTGGCGGGGTCGGTTCCCGGAAGACAGCCTTACCGGACCCCCTCATCTTGGGCACTGCCTTGTAATTGAGCCGTACAGTCGGGTAACATGCTTCTGGGCCAATTCAAAATTCTAAGCGAGAATCGCAAGAGCCCGGGCTTCTTGTTGGGGGACACACCATGTGCCGAGCAGGACTCAGCGGACTGATCGTACTCTGCGCTGCTGTTTCAAGCGCGTCCGGGAATGGATCCATACGACTGGTTCCGGCCAATCCCGGCCCCTACGCCGGAAACGAGAATTTCGACGTCGACATCTTTCTCGACAACGGACTCGAAACGGAACACGCCATCCTCTTTGTCCGCTTGAACTACACGGACTCCACCGTTTTTCTACCGAGCACTATGGCCTGGTCGCTCACGCCGGCCGCGGCTGGGAATCCCAACTTACTCGTTCCGACGTTTCAGAGCACCGGCAATCCAGAGAACACGCTGCCGGCGTCCGGTTCAATCAAACTCGGGAGCGTACGCATCACGCTTCCGCGCCAGGACGGCTGCTATGTCCTCGATGTCATGAGTCCCAATGCCACTTCCGGAGGAGCGCTGGTGAATCTGCTGGCCGGCGCCTCAGGTGGGGTTATCACATTTCAGGCCTCGGATGGAACGCTCCTTGGAGGACGCCACTCATTCAAGGTCGGTAGCTTTGGCAGCGCCGAACTCTGCAACGGTCTGGACGAAGATTGTGATGGCCTGATTGACGAGGATTTCACCGTCGAACAATACGATCCCGTCACGAATGGCGCGGTGCCCGTCGGTCCCGGGAGACGATGTGTTATTGGCGTGGGAAACTGCGAGGTTCACGGTCATCTACGATGTACGCCGGACGAGATGGGGATCGAGTGCGTTCCGGACCAGACTCCCCTGCCCCCGCGTATCGAAGGCCCCTACGGGTCGAGCTCCTGTGTCGATCTTGAGGACAATGACTGTGACGGTCTGGTGGATGGCGAGGACCCCGACTGCACCGGTCCGGAATTGTGCGACGACATCGACAACGACGGCGACGGCATGGTGGACGAGGACTTTCCCACTTTGGATGAGCCCTGCACGGTTGGACTCGGCCCCTGCCAGAGGATGGGTGTCATCATCTGCGACGAGCAGCACACGGGCGTCAAGTGCTCGGCCGAGCCGCAACCTCCCGGCATCGAGGGTCCGCGCGGCTCGCTCAACTGCCAGGACGGATACGACAACAACTGCAACGGACTTATTGATTTAAAGGATCCTGTCTGCCAGGGCCCGGAGATTTGCGACGGCAAGGACAACGATGGCGACGACCTTATTGATGAAGACTTCCCGACCTTGGGTCAGCCCTGCACCGTGGGCATCGGTCCGTGTCAGCGCACCGGCGTTTATGTCTGCAAGCCCAGCCGAATCGGCGTACAGTGCAGCGTGACCCCGGGAGCGCCCCAGCCGGAGGGTCCCGGTTGCGACTGCGGCGACGGAATCGATAACGACTGCGACGGCCTGCTGGACCTCGACGATCCCGACTGCGGCGGGAACATCCTCCGCGTCCAAGCCTCGCTGACCCCCCTGTGCGCCGAACCCAACGGCGACTGCAACGGGCGCTACACCGTGCAGTGGAACTCGATCCACAGCGGCCCCCCACCCGTCGAAAAAGGGGAGCTCCTCGCCCTCGATGCCGACGGCAACCTACTCGACTCGGTGATGATCGGCGAGGACGACTATGTCGACTTCACCATTCGCGCCAACGCCGCCCTGTCCGACATCCAGTCCTACGGATTCGAGGGATCGCAGACCTTCTATGGCACCCGCTTTGAGCCGTGCCTGACCGGGCCCGACGTGCCCCTCGTGGCGACCTGCGTCTATCTGGACATGGACTGCGATAACGATCTCGACCTCCAAGAGGTCGCCTTCTTCCAGAACCACTACGGTGAACTGTTCAAGATTCACGAAGTCACCGCGCCGGTTCCCATGGTCCGCGTGGAGAGTAACGACGGCGTCGGCCGGGCCTATGCGTTCCTTTCGCCGCTGCCTTTCACGCACGTGTGGTCGCCGGATGAGACGGTTGTCAGCCTTTCTGAGGGCGATCGCCTGCGGGCGGAAGTCTCGTTGACCAACGTCGATCCGCACTCACTCGAACTCTACCTGGATGGTGTGGACGTGCTGGCGGCGCTGGGGCTTGATCCGACGACGGACTTACCCGGCGGCCCCTACGGCGGATCGGTCCCGCTTCCCAACGGCTGCACGGCCCACATCTGCGAAATGATCGTGGATGCGGCCGACATGCTGACGCCCTCGGCCAACGCCCTCACCATGTACATTGAAGGCATGTGCTGCGGCGGACACCGACTCGTCGCTCGCGGCGTGGAGTTGCCCGGCGCCTATCCCGAGCCACCGCCGACGGCTTGCTCGAACCCCAATACGCTTGACGGCGGCGTGTCCCACGGATTCGAGATCAAAATACTCTTTCCGCCCGAGAACTTCGTGGACAATGCTCCGCCCACGCCGGTGTTGGGGACGGTCTGCCACGGGATGGAATTACCTTCGCCGACACCGAGCGCGGATGGCTTCGTGAAAGTCAACGCGGCCCAGTTCCCCGTGAACTTGAGCGTCCACACGCTGGGTGACGGCTCGTTTACCGCGGATACCTATGAGTATTCCTTTGAGGCCTCGCTGCTCAAGACCGACCTGTTCCAGGACATCATCGGCAACCAGGTGCCCGGCACACTCGACCCCGGCGGCAACATCATCGTCGCCGAAGTCGAGGACGACCTGCTCAATACAACGTTTGACACCGTAAGAATGGCCCTCGGCCCCATCTCACAGAATCCGTCCAAGGGCCCGTTGGCCACGAATATGGCCGTGCCCCACGGATTCAGCGTAACCCTGACTGAGCCGGCCCTGGACACGATCGTTACCGAAGCGCTCAAGTCCGTCGTAACGCACATCTTCATCGATGTGTCCAATATGCTGAACGAACTGCGTGGCAAGAAGATCACCATTCCCACCGATCCTTGCGACATCCATGCCCGCCTGCTCACCGACAGCCCGGTTCCCTTCGCCTTCAGCATGGACCCCAATGCCTTCACTTTCGACATCACGCCGACCAACGACAAGATTGATCTCGTCGTGACCTCCGGACCCATTCACGCCCAGGGTTCCATCGCGGGAAGCTGCCAGGTGAACTTCCTCGGTGGGTGCTTCATCCGCGTGATCGTCAAAGTCGGGGCCATGGTCGACATCGACAAGATCGTCTTCAAAGTGACCGTTACAGAAGACGATCTGCTCGACCACACTGCCCTGATGCCCCAACTGGAGATCGATCCGTCGGATGTGCACATTACGGTGTCCGACGTCGGATCGGACGTGGATTGCTGGGGTGGCATTCTGGCGGACATTTTGACCTTCGGGCAGATCGAATCGATCATCTCGGGAGTTGCCAAGCCCATCCTTCAGAGCTACATCGATGGCATCGATCTGACACAGTACCTCGGCCTGATTCAGATTCCGCCGATCCCGTTGGATTTCCTCGACTTCGACCCGGTGAATATCGAATCGCTGGCCGTGGAGTTCAACTTCGGACTCACGGAAGTTCAGATTGAGCCTGACGGCCTGACCGCGGGATTCGAGACGGAGTTCGTGCCCACGCAGACCGACCCGGAGGTTCAGGTACTGCCGGGACTGCCCGCCACGGTCGCGCCACTACCGCTTCCGGTGCTACCGTTCCCACCGGCCAGGGGACTGACCGCGCTCATCTCCGACGACGCCATCAACCAGTTGCTCTACGCGCTGACCCGCAACGGCATCCTCAAGACGCAATTTGAGGACGTCCGGCAATTGAAGGACTTGCTTCCCGCGGATTGCACGAGCCTGCCCCCGGCGTTCTACGGCCAGTGCGAGGCTTTCCGGGGCACGGCCTGCGTTGGTCTTGTGGGCATTCCCGCGCAGTTGTCCTGCGCGGCGACGAAGCTGCTTCTGGCTGGGCTGAACCTCACGCCCGCGACGCCGATTATTCTCCACGGACGGCTGGACGTCCCGCCCAAGATTCTGTTCTTCCGAACGGCACCAAACAACCAGCTCATCCTGAATATGCGGCTCACACAGGCGTTTTCGGGCATCGCGGCCGACCGCGACGGCGACGGCGTCTACAACGGCGACTACTCCGCTTTGCCGAGTTGCTGGACGGCCACGCCGCCGACGGGAAACACCTGCTCGCTCTGGGCCACGTGTTTCAACATCAATTACACGTTGACGCTGACATTGAGCACCGGCCCGGGGGGCGTGCCCAGGATCATCTTTTCGATTACCGATGCCGATCTGAGCATCCCCACAACCTGCGCGGGGGCAGTGAGTCTGCCCGCGGCCAACGACGCTTTCGAAATGGTCTTCGAGGGGCAGGTCTTCGACCTGATTCAGATGTTCGTGGATGACAACATCCCGCCGTTTGATCTGCCGCTCGATTTTGACGGGATCATCCAACTACAGAACCTTAGCATGATCCTCTACGGAAACGCGTTCGATCCGACATTCGAGGACACGATGGGACTGACGGCCGATCCGGCGCCGTGACCCAGAGTTAGCCAAATGCCCTTGGCCGGGGATCCGTTTGCGAAGTGACTCCGCGCCGTTGCCTACCGACCGGACGTCGTCACCAGGTTCTGGACCGCCTTTGCGCCGCGCGGGAGGTCACGTGTGCGGGGTCGTGCACGAACTGATTTCAACTCATCTTCCGTGACACCATCACGACTCGTCATCCTGCTGTCGACCAAACTCCCAGGCCCCGGTACCACGGTTATGGAGGAACAGAGGTGCAGCCGGATCTGCCGGGATCCAGAAGCTGTTTCAAAACCCCTGTGACACCGCGTTTTCAGTAGCCCCAGGCCAGATGCCGGGCAGTTTTGGAATGGCTTCTACTAACGCAGGTCTCCCATCGCTCGCCCAGAAGCGGCATAGTCTGCATTCGGAAACCGAGTGATCGCCGATCCATCGACGGTCGCCGCCTCGGCCAGAATCGATGGTCATTAGCCATCGATGTGGCCGTAGAATAACGTGCGGCGCCAGGCTGTTCACCGAACCAGTCCGGGCTCCGTTGGGAACCCGGCCTCGCACGTGCTGCCGCAGTGAATCAGCGACGGGTCCTCAAGGACACGTCGTCGAACTCGGTGGCGCCGGGCACAATGCCGGTGACGGCGGATTCATCGGATCATGAATACCACACGGCAACTGCGGATACGGGTGGGGATAGTACTCCTTTCCGGATCCCACGCTGAATGCGTTGACGATACGCAGCACGTCAGTTCCGATCGGCACCAAGTCCACTGGACTGGGGTTGACATCGACCCAGGTGAAATGCGGCGCAGCCGCTCCTGATGCTGCGGCTTGGAGCGCCGCCGCGATGTCGAAACCGCTCACGATCCGATTAGGCGGTTCCCAACTATTCGGGGGCGTTGGGGGCGTGGTAGAGAGGTTCCCCGCGGCGGAAAACGCTCCAACAAGATCCCCCCAGAAGCGGGCATTGGCCGCCGAAGGACGTGCCGGCGTGTGAATGACCAAGGGCGGCGAGAAAGTTACTCCGTTCGTCGTCGCCACGACCTCGTAGCTCCGCAGTTCCGCGCAGGAACCCGGCGTGCCTCGGCAGAAAGCGTCCGCGGCGCAAGGCTGTCCCAAATTCATCGTCGCCATTTCATTGCACCGCGCCCCATCGGCTGGCGCGATCATGCAGCCGGTTACGTGGATCGCAGACAACCCACCCCAGTTGACCAGGATGGGAGACGCACTCGATGACAATCGCGTCACACCTTTACCGACTACCGATGCCGGCGCCGTACATGGTGAAGTGATGTAGAACTGCATGCCCGTGCTGACATCCTTCACGAGAAATGCCTGAATTGCCTTCGCGGTGTTGTCGGGCGCAAAACTGACGTAGTTCGACTTCGCTGTCCCATGAGGATACGTCGTGATCGCCAGAGGTGGGGGCACTGTTGAGTCAATTACGCAAGGATCCGTCCCATTTGACACCTCGGCCCCGTCCGGGCTGCCGTCACCGTCCGTGTCGGGATCTCGCGGATCCGTGTTGATATTGCAGGCATCGGAAATGCCCAAGAGCGCGCCGGCGCAGCAATCATTGCTCTCCCGAACGCTCGGGATGCCGTCCGCATCGTGATCGTCACAGTTTGTGTTGGGCCCCTTGTATTCGCCGCCAAGATTCAGGCAGACAGTCTCCGCGCTATCGGGCGGCGCCTGGACAACGACTGAGCATGTTCCCGTGCCCGGATCGCAGCATGCCCCGCATTCACAGGGGGAGCATACCGTGCCAGTCACGTGGAGATGGCCGGGACCCGCGTGTCCGACTTCCTCACAACACTGCAGATCGGTCGTGCATCCTGCGGGTGGGGCGCTGTTGACACCCGGTACAAAGTTCGGGGCCGGGCAAGGAACGCTGTTGGGAACCAGGACTTCGTGCGACCACGGAGCGCCTCCCGGACGCCCTTCGAACAGCAACGGCTGAAAGCCCGGGACCAACGGCAGATCAAGGAATCGCTGGTCGTTCGGCGGATCAACTCGCGTAAAGATGAACAGCGGCTGGACGAGAAACGAAGAATCAAATCGTCCGCCGTCGGGTGTGTCTTTGTGGATATCCGCCTGTCCATTGTTTCCAGGAGGCAGTGGGTTCGGGGAGAGGGTCACGCGAACGTCCCACTGCTCCGGCTGGCCACCCGTCGTTACAGTGATCGGCTGGCAACTCACGAGATTCAGTTCCACAAGCTCAATGGGTATCTGGGCCGAATCGCCCGGCTGATCCAAGGCCATACCTTCATGTCGTCTTACCACCGTATCTGGCTCAGGAGCAGGATCTCCCTGAAATTCCACTCGGCCGACAAAAGGATCCGATCCTGGATCAAAGAAATCGGCCGGGATTGGCTGGTCACAGAAGTCGAAGTGCGTTGCTCCGCAGGCCGTATTCCAGCAGTCGTCAGCCGGTGGTATGCAATGTCGGCAATCGGATACAGGCGTGGGCGTCTCCGTCCCACAGAGAATTGGATCGCCGACGCAGGTTCCACTGGGAAGGCAACAGAAACCCCCGTTTATCGGATTGCAGGGATCGAATCCGAGCGCCAGTTCTCCTCCGTCGGTCTCGCCATCACCGTCCGTGTCAGGATTCCGCGGATCGGTATGAACACTGCAACTGTCCCCAAGCCCCAGCAAGGCCCCTGCGCAGCAGTCATTGGTCTCGCGAACGTCGGGAACGCCGTCACCGTCAGCGTCCGCGCAGGTTGTCCCCGGGCCTTTGTATTCCCCACCGAGTCCCAGGCAAACCAACTCCGCGCTGTCCGGCGGCGACTGAACAACTTCCGTGCATGTGCCGTCACCCGAATCGCAGCAAGCCCCACATTCACAAGGAGCGCATACGGTGCCAGTCACATGGAGATGCCCGGGACCCGCATGTCCGACTTCCTCACAGCATTGCGGCGCCGAAAGAGTACATCCCGGTGGAGGGGCGCTGTTGACGCCCGGTACGAAGTTCGGCGCCGGACAGGGAACGGAATTGGGAACGAGAATCTGGTGAGCCCAGGGTGCCCCGCCGGGGCGACCCTCGAACGGAATTGGCTCGAATCCGGGCAGCAATGGCAGATCGAGGAAACGCTGGTCATTGGGCGGATCGACGCGGGTAAAGATGAATAACGGTTGGACGAAGAAAAACGAATCAAATCGGCCGCCGTTGGGATTGTCCTTTGTGGCATGCATCATCCCCGTGTTTCCTGGCGGCAGCGCATTCGGAGAGAGAGTTACTAGGACATCCCAGAGTTCCGGCTGGCCGTTCGTTGTGACCGTGATCGGCTGGCAACTGACAAGATCGAGCTGCACAATCTGAATAGGAACATCTGCGACAGCCCCCGGCTGATCGAGAGCCATGCCCTGTTCACGTTGAACTATCGTATCCGGTCCGGGTGCGGGATCACCCTGCAATTCGATTCGCCCGATGAACGGTTCGGATCCGGGATCAAAAAAGTCTGCTGGAATCGGCAACTCGCAAAAGTCGAAATGCGTCTCACCACAGGGTGTTTCCCAGCAGTCGGCGGCAGGCGGGATGCAAGAAAGGCAATCGGCAACGGGCATCGGCGCTTCCGTTCCACAATTGAGTGGATCGACAACGCACGTTCCACTCGGCAGGCAACAAAACAACGGAACGCCCGCGGCGGCCTTCCCGGATTGTTGTGCGGAACGAGTCCGTGACTCCAGATCATTCGAACTACGTCCTGATCGGTCCTCCGCGTGTACCCATCCGGCGGTTAAGGCGATGGCGGCAAGGACGGCCATGTAGAGAGAGTGCCTCGAGGCTCTTGATTGAGTCCCGCTCCAATTCGGACACCCATCTGAGACGATGTTGACGGACTGCTTTGTCGAGTGCGCGTGGGAAATGCCTCTCGCTCTCATCTCACTTCTCCTCTGGATGTGTTTATCACTCCAAGACTGGCCAGTTGAGCGCCGCGCACTCGGACCAGCAGAGTGACTCCGCCTGAACCTGGGATGACCTGAGACTCCGACCGAATGACGAAGAGCTTAACTATTGCTTTGAACATAGTCAATCAAAATCCACGAGAGTAAAGCAACGCTGAGCGCAAGCCGCCGTCCTGCGGCTTTGGTGACCTATCCGGCCTCCTGAAGCGCCCAAGGCGTACCCGCTCGCACCATGGGGTCACTGGAGTACCAATGAGCCGCGAGCTATTCGCGGTTCTCATTCGCCTTGTCTTGCGCAATGCACTGTCGCGACCTGTCTGCTTGACGCATGAATCAAGTACCTAAACGAGATGGCTCTGGAACAACACTGCGAAACCGAGGAACGCGATGAAGCCCACAACATCCGTTACGGTGGTGAGGATAATGCTCGAACATTGAGCGGGATCCCACCCGAGAGCTCTCATTACAACCGGTATTGCCGCGCCCGAGAGGCCCGCGAAGAATAGGTTGACGATCATACCAAGACCAATGACGACACCCAGCATGACGTTGCCTTGCCAGAGCCAGGCGACGATTCCGGTGACGATGCCCGTCACAGTCCCGGTGATCAAACCGAGAAGGCCCTCCTTGGCTACAAGCGCGCCGACTCGGTGGCGAGGGATCTCGCGCATGACCAGACCGCGCATGACGATAGCGAGCGATTGGGCGCCGGCATTTCCGCCCTGACCTGCCACGACCGGCAGGAACACGGCCAAGATTGTGATTCGCGCGATCACGCCCTCAAACAGCGAAACCACAAAGGCAGCCAGAAATGCGGTTGCGAGGTTCACATGCAGCCACGGCAGGCGCTTTCGAATTGAGAAGGAGATCGCTGAGAATGCCCGCTCGTCCGGGCTGCCTCCGAACATTCGCTGGATACTGTCGGCGACGTCGGATTGGGCTCCACGAATAAGCTGTTCGGCTTTCACGATTCCCAGAAGTCGCTTCTCCGTATCGACAACCGGCGCCGCAAAGAACCTTCTTTTCCCCAGTTCGCGAGCTGCTTCCGCAGAATCCGCGAAGCAGTCAAGCGTGAATACGTCCCGACGAACGACCGTTGCAAGGGTCGCTAACTCCTCGGCCAACAGAAGGTCGCGCAGTTGATGACGCCGGCAAGACGATCATCGTTCTCGACAACATAAGCTTACGAAGCTGGGAACTGACGAGAAGCGAGCTGCCGTATTTTGCGGATTGCGTCCAGAACGGTGTCTGACTCACGAAAGGAAAGGTAGTCCGTCATCATGATCCGGCCAACACTGTCCTCCGGATAGACGAGCAACTCCCGAGCCTCGTCTTTCAAGCGCTGGGGCGCATGCGGCAGCAACCGCTCCAATGCCTCCCGCGGCATGCGCATCAGCAGCGTTGCCGCCCGCTTGGGCTCCATGGCATGAACAACGGCTTTGGAGACTTCGGGGTCAACGTCCTTGATCAGCGCGGCAGCAAAATTCAGCTGCAGATGCGGAAGAATTTGTGCAACGAGGTCCGCCGGCAGCAGCTTGGCAACTCCCATGGCGCTCTCTTCCGGCATGTTCTCGAATACCCTTGCAGCGCGAGGGGCATCCGAATGGACGAGCGTTCGAAGGAATGACGTCAGGGGGCTGTCAGCAGTTTCCATCGGCATTCTGAGGGCTCCATCCGATTCCGGCACGGTTTGTTCCGGGCTTTCGGTGTCGGCGAAAAAGCGCGGAGATTGCTACCGGTTCGCCTCCGGGGCCGGGGGCTCGCCATCGGGCTCCCGCGGAGCACTCAGCGTGACCCGAGCGTCGGTCGGCTGATCACTATCGGGGCGCAAGAACTCCGGGATGACCAACTTTGCACGGATTTCCTGGACGTCGGCAAATCGGGCTAAATCGACAGGTTCGGTGTAAATCCTCGTTGACGATGTCAGGCTTGAGCGCCAGACCATGCCGCGCACCGCGTCGGGAATGATCTGCAGTTCACGGTCCCTCAAACTTCGTGGCAGTCGCCCTTCTGTTCGCAGCTCGATGGGGATACGTCCCTTGGCCCACGTATGAACGCTGAATGTCAATATCCGGGGGGCGGTTCTAAAAAGCGTGAGGTTGGACGGTAGCTTGATGCTCGATTCGTCAATGACCACCTGCTGCGGACCCTCTTCAACCCGGCTCATGTCCAATGAAACTTTCAGGGCACTCGGAGCAAGCAGGCTGAACGCCCGTTCGTAGCCGGTGAGCGTTACGCGAACCTGTGTTGGCGCGTCGTCGCTAATGTCCATGGTTTCGGGAAGCTTGCGATATTCGACAGGTACGACAAACGTCTTGTGTATCGTATCAGCCTCGAAGCTCACCATAAACCATGCCACGATGGCGATGAGCAGGGCGGTTACCTTCAGGCCCAGGTTTTCAATGAGAAGACGGCGCCGCAAGTCAGCCGCGGAGCGAGGATGGGTCCGATGCACGAAGTGATCCAGCCGCTGTTTCAAGTCCATCGGCCGAGTGACCAATTCGAACTTCCCGCTTCGTGCCACCCTGACTTCGCCGCGTTCCTCCGAGACGACGATAATGAATGCGTCTGATCGTTCGCTCAACCCGAGGGCCGCGCTGTGACGAGTGCCCTTGGCCCCGATCTCCTCACTGTTCTCCGAAAGCGGGAGGCGCACCGCAAAGTGGGAAATCCTGTCGCCATCAATGATGACCGCCCCGTCATGGCCCATGGAATGAGGATCAAAGATGCTGTCGAGAATTGCCTTGCTGATCCTGGCATCGGCGGCCACTCCGCCCCGTAGGTGGCGGCCAAGTGATTCCGAACCTTGGGCGATGATCAGTGCGCCGATTCTTCTCCGCGCAAAATCGAAGGCCGCTTCGACCAGGATATCCACTTGCTTTTCCAGGGTCTGAGGATGACCCTGTCGCATCGATCCAAGCGATGCGATTCGAATGAACCCACGGCGAATGTCCTCCTGGAACACGACGATCGCGGCAATCGCCGAAAAGGCCAGGACCGCCTGAAACAGGTACGTCGTCATGTACAGGTCGAACGCCCTGGCAAATCCGTACACCGCGAAGAGAATGCCAACACCGATGAGGATCTGGCGGGACGCCGTAGACTTGAACCACAGCAGGAATGTGTACAGGAGCAGGGCCACGAGGCCGATGTCGGCGACATCCGCCCAACGAAACGAACGCTCCAAATAGTCGAAGATTGCGACCATCGATGCATCCGACCGCACAGACTCGCCGCAAGCAACAGAAGCACCCGTCGCCGGCAGGATACCGTTGACATATCACGAGGCAACAATGCGATTCGTAGCATATCGGGATTCTCTGGAGAAGAGCAAGCGCTGCATGCGTCGAGGTTTGGATTGAGAACGCGCCCATTCAGCGAGGCATTCATCAACTGCAACTTGAGAACAGCACCGAGATGGCCAGGCCGCACCATCGCGCTCGCCGACTCAGCGCCCGCGTCATCCAATCCATCGATTCTACGACGCCCTTACCCGTCTGAATGACTTGATGGGCTCTTGAGGAATGCCCGACGGAGGACTCTGATGAGGAGATCGCTGTTCACGGAGGAGCAGATTGCCTTCGCTATGCGGCCGGCCTAGACGGGTCCGGCCACCGATGACATCCGCCGAAAGGTGGGGATCGGTCAAGCGGCTTCCTACCCATGGCTGAGGGGGTAGGCCGGTCTCGCCATGGCCGAGGGCACGTCGCCGATCGGCTTGCCTCAGTCCTTCAGTGGTCTGTTGGAGGTTATCGCCTTGGATCGTTTCCGCAATTGGGGCGGCCCGAAACGCAAGAGTCGGGCTTCACGAATTTTCTTCATCCTCAAGAAAAAAGCGACTTCGTCTGTTACGATCCGCCCCGTCGAGCGACTTGTATTCTGGTGGGTGTCGCCCGCTGTTTGGCTGGCATTTGTTCAATCCTGCGACAGGGCCGGCCGTAAGACCTCGAGCGCTGGCAAACATCTGCCAAACCGTCGTGCCGCAATGGTGTGTGCAAAGAGCCCAGGGCCGGTTCTGGCTCAAGCCCATCTGGAAGGAGTGTTCAAGTGCCTCGAATTCACGCCCCTACAGTCCGGTCCTCTGCCCTGCTCACATCGCTGCTTGTCCTAATCGGTCAAGCAGCCTGCAACACGCACCCCCACCAAGGAGACCAGGATACGCTTACCTCTATCCCTGGGGACAACGACGCACCGGCCAGCGAGGCCATACCGCAAATCAGCAACCCGGGCATCGAACCGACGTACTCCACCGACTATCCTGATCTCCCCGGCATGGAGATTTCCCACGACACACTGCACATCGTCTTTACGCTGGATACAACCGTGGCGGAAGCCAATGCCATCATCCAAGGGCTGAATGCCGAGATCATCTTCGGTCTGCCCGGCAAAGCCGGCAAGGTCGAGGGCGTCATGTCGCTGCGACTGCCTACCCGCAGTCACGCCGAACTTGTCCCCATCCTCGAGTCGCTTAGCCAGAATCCGAATGTCAAGCACGTGGTGCCGGATACCCGGGTCGATGAAACGCTTGTTCCGCAACCGAACGAAGGTATTCCCGCCGCATGGACCTGGGATTCAACACAGGGTGACGGCAACTGGGGACTCAAGCGTTGTCGCGTCCCCCAGATGTGGAACATGCTGGCCGCCATCAACAAGACAGGGTCGTCGACCGTCACCGGCGTCTTTGACGTGGGCTTTGCTCCCCACCCCGATTTGAACTGCGCTCAGGACCTCACGCCCACAGCCATGCCGTCACCTTCGTCGGCCGACCACGGAACGCACGTCGCCGGAACGATTGGCGCGGCGTACAACAATGGCGCGGGCGTCGACGGCGTCGACCCGGCCGCCGACCTAATCGTCTACCGGCGCGGCTCTTTGACGAGCTTTTGCGACATGCTCGAGCAGCGGCCGGATATTCGCGTCGTGAACGTGAGCTTGGGCTACAACTGGTATAAGCAAAACATCGATCCCAATAACAACCTCGTGGCCCAGGCAACGGCATCGACCGCTGGTGCCATCTTTGACGCCATGATTGACGCGATCGAGCTCCAGCAGGACGCACCGCTGGTCGTCGTATCCGCCGGAAATGAATCGAATAAGAATGGCGCTGGCGCGGTGGAAGCGCGCCATTCATCCCTGTACGCCAACGCCGGACTCGAACACGGCAACGAGCACATCCTGGTTGTGGAAGCGCTGGACGATACACCCGGCAGCACCGGTGACACATCCCTGTCATCCTTTTCGTCCATAAACGGCAACATCTCAGCACCGGGAAGAGGCATTTGGAGCACGGTCGGGCCGGACAGCGTTGACTTCGACACCGCATACGGTTCCAAGAACGGCACGTCGATGGCGACGCCACACGTCGCTGGGCTGGTCGGCTTCCTGCTGGCCGTAGAGCCCGATTTGACCAACGCCCAGATACGGGAGTTGCTGTTGGCCAACAGCGTGCCCGCATTCGGAGGAGCCTCGAATCGAATCGACGCCTGGGCCACGATGATGGACATCGACCGCGTGATGGAAGGTGACGAAGTGCTGCGCATGTGGCTTGACATCGATGACGGGACGCCGGATGGCAACCAGCGCACGGACATCGCCGACGGAACGGTGTTCGATGACGAAGACGCCGACAACGACGGGGGCATCGGCGACGGCGAAATCGACATGTCCGACTTCCGGCGCTGGCGCGACTGGCTGCTGCAGGTCGAGGATCCCGGGGGACTCGCACTCGACGGAACCACCGACCACTTTAAGAAAGACGTCAACGGTGACGGCGACGTGGGCAGTGCGGCCGACGAGAGTATCTATCCACGCGGCGATTTCAACGGCGATGGCGTGCTGGACCGCGATTCGCTCAGCTACGTACCGGGAGCCATCAACGATTCCGTCACGGACCTGGGCGTGCTGCAGTCTCGATTTGATGACGATCGCTATGACGCCGCCGACCTGCCCGGCCTGGTCGAGTCGGCCGACCTGGAAATCTCCGCGGCGCAGTGCTTCGAGGCAGAAGGCAGCGTGCGCGTAACCTCTTCGGTTCGGCTCGCTGGTATGCCTGCCGAACCGGAACGTGAGCACATCAGTGGTCAGCCGCGAGAGGTGTACACCCTTCCGGTCAACACAACCATGTACAAAGCCACGATCAGCGCTTTCGACGCCGAAGGTGCCCTGATTGGCACGAGGGAGAAGGATTTCGACCTGCAGGACCTCGGCTGGGACGCGCAATGGATCCCGAACTGCAGTCCGTTGGACATCGACGTTGTGTTCCCGGAACTGGTCTTCCCCGGCGAGCCGACGCCCTTGTCCGTTCGCGTCGGGAAGGTCAACGACGAGGGAGTGACCGTTTACGGTTCGAGTATTTTCGTCGACATCGTTGTGGCGGGAGGTACTGTCACGAACGCGCTGGATTTCACAGACGACAACGGCCTCTTTGAGACAACGGCAACGATTACCGAAGGCAACGACCTGCTGACGTTGTTCATCACCGCCCAGGACGACGACGGGAACACGGTCACTAAAATCGTGGAAGCAAGGGCTACGGGTGGGCCGGTTGAGGTGATTGGGCGGATGTCGCAACTGTACGCAACGGCTGTCTTTATTGAAGACGGCACGAACGGCAGCACCAACATCATCCCACTTAACGGGACGGGACCATTCGAGAGAGAGCTGACCGTCTCCGACAGAACGACCAGAGGCACGTCAACGCAGGATTCGTCCCTCGTTATCGACCCCGATCTTGGGCTTACCGGCGCGAGCATGGGCGGAACCGTTCATGCGGAGAACTCCGGTGAAGGCGTCGGCAGCGAATTCGCCATTCGGGCGGAAGCGGCAACCGAGTTTAATCTGAGCTTCGCCATACCCGCCAATACGTTCTACCAGTATTCCGCCACCGGTCTCATCTCGCGCGGCGGCGACGGAAAGTACTTCTTTGGTGTCTACACAGGGCCGTTCGATGTGACTGGGCAGAATACCAACATTGACGTAAACAACGAGACCGGATCTTCCGCCAGCATCTCCGACACGCGCGTGCTCGGACCAGGTAACTACTCGATACGGATACGAATTTTCACGTCGGTCTTCTTCGGAGACACGGGTCTGACTTCTGAGGGCGAAGTTGACTTCACCATGACCCTCACGCCGACGGTCGATCCCGAGGGCGACGATTCGTAGGAAAGTTGGCTGTGCCGCAGGGCCCCTGCGTGAAAGGGCCTGCGATAATTCGTCAAGGTGACGATGGGCATTCAGCCGACATCGGGGATGCTCGGTCCTTCGCTTTGCCTGTGCGAGCTGTCGGTACCAATTGAGCGCCGGTGAGCAGGTCGCACTTAGGATGAGACTTCGCAAGCTGGCCTGTACCCGCGCTCGCCACGGCTACCTGCGCCTGCACATCCTGGTTCAACGGGAAGTTTGGAAGGTCAATAGCAAGCGGGTGCATCGCATCTATTGCAAGGAGAGACTGACGATGCGGACGCGAACACCTCGTCTCCGGAAGGGCTGCCAAGCTCGTGTGGGGCATCCTGTGGCCCGCCAGACCAACGGGTGCCAGTCGATGGACTTCATGGCCGACGAGCTGATCGATGGCCGCCGACCGCGGGTATTAACGGTAGTCAAAGACTTCACGCGTGAACGTCCTGCGATGGAAGCCGAGCAGAGCCTAAAGGAACGGCATCTGCCCCCTGTGCTGACGCGGATTGGTACGCAGCGTGGCCTGCCCGTGGGAGACGACATGCAGTTGGAACCAATTGACGTTACGATTTCCGCGGCCGTGGGCACTACATCAAGCGGGGTTCCAAAGCAAGCTCTGAACTTCCCCAAGCGCCTTACCGTTTCCGAGCTTCAAGTTTCGGTGCGGCGTTTGGGTCACCTCCTGCCGCGAAGTCTGCCGCAATGAGGACCTGGTCGATTCGGTGACGCAGTGATCTCGGAAACTCCGCAAAGTCCTTTTCGGTCACGGAGAACGCACCCTTGTCGTTGCCGAAGCGAGACACGTGCCCATCCAGAAATGCAATGTTCACATCGGTGCCATTGTGATTTCGCCGGCGCCAGTCAGCTATAGGTGCAGACTGATTCGCATCCAATAGGACAGCCTGCGCGGCGTCGTTCGTCTCGTTTCGGCCCAAGGTACTGACATTGCTCCGACTGGTCTGTTGAAGATGGCGGAACAGATATGAACTTAGGCCATCCGATGTTCTGTGCGAAGCCAGCCACTCCTCGGAGGTTCCGCCAAATTCATCTCCCGGACAGAACAACAGATCGGGCTCAATGAGTTTCTGCTCTACCAAGAGGCCGTGAGCGGCGTAAGACTGCGCCGTGGCAGAATAGAAAACGATCATGGCGTTGTCAGCCCATGATGTCGTGGGATCAAAGAGGAAGGGCCCGCCCGGGCCTGCGGGGAATCGATCCTGATGATCAATGCCGTAGGAATGCACCGCGGAGACAAGTTGGCGCATTTGACTACCGCACGTCGTTAGCTTGGCGAGGTCCCTTGCTCGGGATAGCGAGGGCAACAGGATCGCGATGAGCGCGGAGAGAATGGCGATGACTACAAGTAGCTCAATGAGCGTAAATCCGGTTCGTCGGCTAGTCCGGTCCATTTCCGCCTCCTTGCACGCGATGGACAAAGCGGCGGCACACGGCACGCTCCCTATCCACGAAGAGGGCGAGCAATTCTCCGCGACTCGATACGTTGAATTGCTTGTATAGCGCCTTTACGTATTCGTGGATCGTGTGTCGGCTTAACCCCGTACGATAGGCTATTTGCCCCTCAGATAAGCCCTTCAATAGCCCGTCGAATGTGTACCGATACCGTGTCGGAAGGGGTTTGGCCGGCATGGTGCGAAGGGAATCTGAAAGCCGGCTGAAGAACCAGCCGAATTCTCCGCCGATGAGCTCGAGGACATGTCGCTCTCGAGTAGTAAACGGTCGATCGCGCAGCACGCGATGAACGCCGCAGCCGAGCAGGCCGCCTCCAACGGGCATCGCCTTTTGCAGAATGATGTGATCGTCTACACCTACGGCGTGCATGTAATCGTTGACAAAAGTAGATCGCTCCCACTCCGCTGACTCAACCAGCTCACGCCGAGACCCTACGACCATTGATGAATCAAATCGGACCAAACGCTCCATGGTCGGATGAGGTTCCTCGCACTCCACAATGGAGCGCTGCCAGATCTGCGGTCCCGACGCGTCGGGCCAACCCGTGCATACGGTCCAGATGGGCAGACTTGGCAATTCCGGCCGCACATCGGGCCACTCCATGAGCAAAACGAGCTGCGCGGAAAGAAGATTCGCCACGGACTCGCAGAAATGATCCGCTTGCGACATCGGTCCGCCGTGAATCTCGTTCAATTCCCCAGCCAGGCGCAGGAGATGACGTACATCTTCCGTTCTGATTGCACTTGATTTCGACATGGTCCGAGATGTAGCAGCCGGCCCGGCTACCCCCTGTTTAGGGAACTTCCATTTGGGGAGCATAACCATAAGAGTACCTTTAGTTCAAGGCGCGATTCCCTTCGGAGCATGCGACCAGAAGGCCCGGTGGGACGAGCCGTGAAGATGGGCAGCCTGGGACCATTGGGAAGCCTTGATGATTGGAGCGACAGCCATTTTGGCTTTCAAAAAAGGGAATTCGGTCGTGACAACCTCCGCGAGGAACGACGGTTACGCAGCCCCGCATCGGCCGAGAGGCTGGCGCCCGTCTCCGCAGAAGCGCAGTCGGCTGAATCGAGAACAGGCTGCGCGGCCGGCGTATCGGAGTGCGCATCGAAACGTGGCGCTTAATTGTCCCAGCGCCTTGGCTGGCGCAGCAGGCACACGACTAAGGGAGAAACAGTTCATGCAGTCTGGAAAAAGTCTGGGGTCGGGTCTAGCCAGCTTGGCCGTTGGCTTCTGGGCCGCCACGCCGGCAGTCGTGGCCGAGCCGGTCGAAAAGGCGTTCATGTACCAAGGCCAGCTCAAGAAGGACGGCGCTCCAGTTGGATCCCCGAATTCTGTGACCTGCGACCTCAACGTCGGACTTTGGATGGGCGCGGGACCTGGCGGCACCGAATTAGGAACGCAACTGGTTCAGAAGGAGGTCAAGAACGGGCTGTCCACGTTCAAGCTGGACAAGTTGGGCCAGTTTGGTCCCAGCGCCTTCGACGGCGAGGCCAGATCGCTTGAGATCCAGGTGAACTGCCCGGTTGGAGAGCCCTTGGTATCGATGGGGCGGCAGGAAATCTCGCCGACGCCCTATGCCCTGCGCGCCGAGGAGGCGGGCGGTGGGATTGGTTGCTGCTTATGAATTGAGCCATGGCGAATCCAGGGCTTTTCGACCATGTTCGTTTGGAGACGACGCCATGAACCGTGCAACAAAACCGAGCATTCGATTACTGGCCCTTTGTCTGGCGTGCATTCCACTTACCATGGGTGCCCAATGTCCGCCGGATTCACCAGTGGGCGTCACACTCGAAGTCGAGCCAGAGAGTATCTGCCCGGGAGATTCCTACACCATTTCTTGGCAGATTGACTTGCCCACCGGCATCGAATTCTGTGGCCCATGTACGGACGAGGGCGATGGGTGCGCCGTAACGTCTGATTGCTCACCAGGGGCGGTGTGCGTTGACCATCAATGCGCCTGCAAGTCGTACTGCGAACCTGGTTGGGAAGCCACATTGAGCTACGGATCCGGCCTTGAACACGAAAGAGCACTCGAATACTACGAACTGACTAACAGCGAGATGCACACCGCTCCGGCAGACGGCGATGTATTCGTGGGCATCACCGGCTCAGCCTATAGTGAGTTCGCGGATTTCGCCACGAACTTCGGGCCCATCCTGGGCCGGGTGTATGTTGGGTATGACCGGCGTACGCTCAATTTTGAGCGATTGTGCCACAAGGAAACTGATGGCACGGTGAACTATTATTACGGATCATTCGGCGGCGGGGGTGTTTCCGGCACGGATGTTCTGCAGGTGACCAACGACTCCGACTATCGATTTGAATTGACAAAGCGTGTGGGAACCGGGCCCTGGATCGCAAAAGTTCTCGAACCGGGGGAGACGACAGAATTCTTCAACGGTCCGTATCCGGGTGTATGGCGAATCTTTAATGAGGAATGTGCCACCGGTGACTGTCCCTCGGAGCCGGACTGTCCTGCGATCCCTGGCGCGCATGCGGAAACTGGACGATGGCTGCGTCTCCCGGTGCATATCAGCCTTGCGGATTGCCCACCGGAATGATCGTACACATGAAAGCTGTGGCGAAGATTACGGTAAAGATGATCGCGTCCGCGCGTACCGGATCGAAGCCGGACTTGCTCCTTACACATAATGACTTCGAAAGAAAGTGAGGATCGGAAATGAAAAACATGACATCACTGTTCACAGAGCGTTTGCGCTCCTCGATGATCTTCGTGGTCGTCGGTGTGCTGGCGGTGGTTGTTGCTGGATGCCCGCTGGACGACGTCATACTAAAGGAACCTAGCGAGCTAGCCACCGTGTTCAACCGCTGGCACGAGATTCCCGGCGCGATCTGGTGCAGCGAACTGGACAGTCATGGGACTGCGCCAGCCCTGATGCCGAGCGATCCGACGAGATATATCGTGGCCGGATATTCCAACTCTTACGACGGCGGTACCGCCCCTTTCCCGTGTCCGCATTATTTTGGTCTCTGGGCGATGGGAGCTGTTAGGTTTGACCTGGACGATATTGAATCCGTCAGCAAGGCGACGCTCCAGGTCTTTCCCGGAGAGAAGCTCGATGATGAGAAGGCCGCGAATGAGGTAATGATCCTGGTCGCCACGGCTTCATGGAACCAGCGTGTGGAAGTAGTTGATCCATCGTCCCGTGATCCGGTTGACCACGCGCCGTTCGTCGCTTCCGAAATACGCGATTTGCAAGGGGAAACCTGGGTGCCACGGCCGGTGCGAGTTACCGACCCTACGCGAAGGGACGTTTTCAGCATCGGTGTCACCGACATCGTTCGCGCTTGGGTTGGTGGCGATATACAAAACCACGGGTTTGCGATTTCACCGATTGAGACGACAATCTTGCAAAACTGGAATGGAGAATTCATGAGTGAATACTCCTTTGTATTGAGGATCGAGCCCTGACATTGGGCGAGCAATACACGGCGTCGCATATACTGATGGGTTGATGGTCGCTGCTGGGCAACCGTCGAACATGCAGCGGAACGATGCGCGTCGATCCAAACGATCGCCGCACTTCCTCGTCGAATCTGACTACCGGGACATAATCTGTGATAAATATGCATGTGTGTATGAAGGGAGTATCAACGCATGTCATCAATGTCACGAATTGACTTCAGTCTGACCGTATGTATAGCGATTGCCGGCTGCGAGATTTGCGGCGATCGCGTTTAGTTCGGGCCAGTCTGCCATGTCGTATCCAGAAATCGCCTATGGGGCCGTCCTTGTCATGCAAGTGATTCCACACAATGATTGATCAAGTTCCCTCCATACTGCCGAGATGGGTACTGACAGCGGAGCCGTCGGGAGGAGGTTATGCTGCGCACATGGAAGAATCGGATTACGGGCGACGAGATCGACGCCTTGGATGGGCTGCGTCTCAAAACGCGCAGGGCGACCGAGTTTTGCAGCGCTACTACCAATATCCTGATGTCGGATGCAGGCCGGACCAAGTCTTCGATTGCCGAATAACTGGGTTGTGGGACCGCCACGGTTGAGCGCATCCGGCGACTGTACCAAACGAAGGGCCTGGTGAGATTGACGCCGATCAAGATTCCAGGCCGGTGCTGGACGTGGTCGCGATCGACCCGCGGCGGCGTGCTCTGCGTAAAGCGCTGGCTCCGCTCCGCGCGCCGCTCGATCACGATGTCCACCGGTCGGACTATTGAGCTTTGAATAGTTATGTAAATGCCCTATAGCGTGAACCGGGCATGCTGGAAGAACGGTCGCAGCAGCATCTGCTGGCCCCCCCGGTCCGTTTGATTGAGTGAATGGCAGCCTCGGCCAGCGCGTCGACGGCGTCAGGGATATGGTTCGGCGGCCTTTCCCGAATGGAATTTGATTAGCCGGCCCCGGTCAATGGGCAGGCGTAGCGCTTCCAACTGTCTGTACAGATGCGGTGTTCGGATTCCGCGCGTGGACCTCAAGTGGAGGATGATTAACATGTTCCGAAACGACTTTGTGTCCATTTTCACAGTGGTGCTGGGCACGGTTGGAGGGGCGTCAGTTGCTTCCGCCGGGCTACTGGATACGGCGATCACGTACCAAGGCCAGGTCAAGAAAGACGGTATCCCATGGGACGGGACGTGCGATCTCGAGTTCTCGATCTGGAGTGCCGCATCGGGTGGCTCACAGCTGCACGGGCCGATCGCCAAAACCAACATAATGGTCGAGGACGGGCTGTTCACGGTCGACGATCTGGATTTCGGAGCCGCGCCCTTCGACAGTGATCCCAAGTGGTTGGGGATTCGCGTCCGTTGTCCGGCCGGAGGCGGAACCTATCACCCATTGGACCCACGCCAACCGTTGACGGCGGCACCGTACGCGCTTCAAACACGTGGGATGTTCGTTGACAACATCGGCCGAGTGGGTGTCGCGAAGCCTGACCCGGACTTCATGTTCGATGTAAATGCTCAGGCCACAGGCGGTCGCGGCCTGCGAATTGCCCGCTCGGGCGGGGCGTCAAGTATTGAGATCAATCAAGAGGACGGGGCTCCGGATCGAAAGACCTGGCGCGTCTCGGCGAGTGGCGAGCTGTTCCAGGTGCGTACGGTCGATGACAACGGAAGCGTGATAGACACGCCCCTGACGATCACGCGCACTGGGTTGGTCGGGGTTGGTGCATCTCCGGCCGCGAAATTGGATGTGGACGGTGATATCCGCGCCAGGTCATTGTTGCTGGCCGATGAGGCAGTTTGGGTGGCCAACTCGCTCACACTGGACGGCCAGAACGACCGCATCTATTCGATCAACGGGTCCCTCAGTTTCGGGGACAACGACGTATCTACATCAGGACTCATCGAATCCAGCAGTAAGGGATTCAAGTTTCCCGACGGCACGGTCCAAACGACAGCCAGTATCGGGTCTGGCGACGGCCATTCCCTTGACGCTTCCGATGGGAATCCGGTGGACGCGCTTTTCGTAGACGCCGCGGGCAAGGTCGGGATCGGCACAGCCGCACCTCGCCGCAGTCTCGATGTGCTTGGCCAGATGACGCTTCGCACCGGCACGCCAACCAACCCTGGCATGTGGATCACGAGTGTGACCGACGTGGACGAATGGTTCTTCGGTCGGTCTCTGCAAGGCAGTGGAAACAAGCTTGGCTTCTGGAAAGACTCGTGGCACATGACGATCCGAGACGACGGCCATGTTGGCATCGGCACCACGGATCCCGCAACTAAGTTGCACGTTGAACACGGGGTGGCGAATGAGGAAGCGATCCGCGCCGTGCACACTCTTGCTGACGACAATACGCCGGCCATCCTGGGCGACCATTCGGTGACCGAATGGAAGGGCGTCGGCGTAAAGGGCGTCGGAGGATTGTACGGTGTTCTTGGTACTGTTGCACCTCCCGCTGCCACCGCAAGTAAAGGAGGCCCCCGCACTTTCACCGGCGTAGTTGGCGATGTCTACGGCGGTTCTGAGAGAAATGTAGGGGTGTATGGCACAGCACGAAATGGCGCGCAGAATTACGGCGTTCGTGGCGATGCCGACAGCGGCAGCGGCGTCAACTATGGCGTGTATGGCAGCGCTTACGCTTCCACGGGCACCAGCTACGGCGTGTACGGGACTGCTTCTGGTAACTTCGGAAGGGGCGTTGTCGGGTTAGCCACCTATAGTGCCGGGGTGACCAGTGGGGTACACGGTCAGAGCGCCAGCTCGTCGGGCAAAGCCGTTTCGGCGGCGGCGACCGCGTCGAGCGGTACCAACTATGCCGTGTGGGGTAGCACGAGCAGCCCAAGTGGTTTCGGGGCTTTCTTCACGGGCCCTGCCGGGAGCCGGAACTACTTCGAGCGGAGCATCGGCATCGGCACAACAGACCCACTCGTTCCACTCGCTGTTCAAAAGTCCATAACAAGCAACCAAGTCGGCATCACGCAGGACCAGATCGGCGGCAGTAAAACCATGGAGCTGACTACGTCCGACGGGTCCGACGACGATGGCGACGGAGAACCGGAGCAGGCGACGCGACTGCTCCTTCGTGGCGGTAACGACGCCGCAGACATTGAGTTTTATAGGGGAGCCCGTGGCTCGGAAGAACTGTCGATGTTCATCGAGGGCAACACCGGAAATGTGGGCATTGGTACAAGAGTCCCGGGTTCGCACCAATTGGCGATCGTAGGGGGCAACAACAGCGTATCCGGCGCCACGCTCCACGTAGACAATACCAGCACAGGTACCGGAATCGCCGCCGACTTCCGCTCAAATGGAAGCGATTCCACGATAGTCATCGGGAACGACGGGACCGGTGATCTGATTCGTGCCTTCAGCTCCGCGCAAACGTGCTGTCCGTTGTTCCAGATCACCCACATAGGGCGGGTAGGAATGGGCAGGAACACAGCGCCGGCCCATCCACTCCACGTGGGAACCAACAGCACCAATGGTAACGGCGCGCACTTGACAAACGGTGGCGTCTGGACCAACGGAAGTGACCGGAACTCCAAGCAAGGATTCGAGGACATCGACACGCAGGAGGTCCTCCGCAAGGTCGTCGATCTACCCATTACGCGCTGGCAGTACAAGAGTGAACCGCCGGAGGTTCGGCACATCGGTCCGGTGGCTCAGGACTTCTACGCCGCCTTCGGAACGGGAGAGGACGACCGGTATATCGGCACGATCGATGCGGACGGCGTGGCCCTAGCGGCCATTCAAGGATTGCACGAAGTCGTTCAGCAAAAGGACGAAGCGATCCGTGCGCAGCGCCGGGAGATTGAGACCCTCGTAAACCGCATCGATCGGCTCGAGGCCGCCTTGGGATCGCTTGTCAACTCCAGCGAGGAGTCCGAGCGATGAAGCCAACGGCATGGGTGACGGGACGTCGCGCGGTTCTTTTCGGGCTGGTGGTTGCGGGCATCGTTTGTGCAACTGAATACGAGATCAATCGGGCCGCGATCGACGGTGGCGGCGTGATGTACAGCAGCGACGCGGGCGCCGCGTATGGAGTCTCCGGTACGATCGGTCAATGGGATGCGGGTACGATGACCGGGGGGGGCTATGAGCTCACTGGCGGATTCTGGTTCGCACTGCCCCCCGGCGATTGCAACAGCGACGCGGCGGTAAACCTGTTGGACCACCGCGATTTTGTGGCCTGCATGGCCGGGCCAGGTGCCGGAGCGTTTAGCCGCCATATTTCATGAGTTGTCGAATGAGACGGGCTGATTCGTTGTGGTCGGGCGTGCGAGCGGGCCGGGGACACACCGCCCCCTTTCCCCCGTGCTGATTTCGATTGTCGGTTACGGATGGTG
>JAGFJJ010000019.1 GCA_024102815.1 Phycisphaerae bacterium | reverse complement strand
ATCATCCCGGAGGTGGTCAATAAGTTCCTCGACTGCGGCGACCTTGAACGCGGGTTCGCCCGCGTGCGCTGCGACGACTGCAAGCACGAGTACCTGCTGGCGTTCTCCTGCAAGGGGCGCTGGTTCTGCCCGTCATGCCACCAGAAGAAAGTCCAACTCTTCGGCGCGCTGCTGTCCGAGACGATCCTGTTCCCGGTCCCGCACCGGCATTTCACCTTCGGAATCCCCAAGATGCTGCGCCCGTACTTCCGCTTCGACCGCGACCTGCTCAAGGACCTGTGCCGCCTGGCGCACGAGTGCCTGCTCGAATACCTGCGCGCCACCCTCGACCTGCCCGAGGGGCTGCCCGGCATCGTCATGGCGATCCACACCTTCGGCGAGTACCTCGACTTCCATCCCCACCTCCACGCCTTGGTCGCCGACGGCCTCTTCGCCCGCTCGGGGTTGTTCTACTGTCTGCCCAATGTGAGTATCGAGCCGCTGGAGGAGATGTTCCGCGCGCAGGTTATCACGTTTCTGGTGGACAAGGGCCTGTTGCCGGTGGAACGGGCCAACATGCTGCGCGGCTGGGTGCATTCCGGGTTCAACGTGCATCGGAGCCGGCGGGTACTCCCCGACGAGCGCGAGGATCTGGAGCGCCTGGCCCAGTACATCATCAGGAGCCCCTTTGCCGTCGAAAAGATGCAGGTCACGGAGCCCAACCGCGCCAATCCGGACGGAGCGGTTATCTACCGTTCCGGCCTCAACCCGAAGATCCAGCGCAACTTCGAGGTCTTCAGTCCGTGCGACTTCATAGCGGCCATCACCCAGCACATCCCGGATAAGAGTTTTCAACTCGTCCGGTACTACGGATGGTATTCTAACAAGATGCGCGGCCAGCGGGACAAACACGCCGCCGAAGAGGCCGCCGCCGCGGGCCGGGCCGTTCAGACCATCGATGTCTCCGAACACCAGCCGCGCCGCATCCCTTCCGCGAAATGGCGCGAACTCATCAAGAAGGTCTGGGAAGCCGACCCGCTCTTGTGTCCGAAGTGCCAGAAAGAGATGCGCATCGTTTCTCTCATCGACGAGCGCGACGTGATCGAGCGCATCCTACGCCACATCGGCCTCTGGGAGCAGGGCGTGCGGGTCTTGCCGGCAAGGGCACCGCCTGAGGTTGCCGAATGGGTCATCGAGCCCTGCTACGATGACCCATTCCCGGACTACGATACCGAACCGGTCATGATGTACGCGAACGGCTGATCCCTCGCGACAGGTGCGGTGCGCCTCCAGCCGGTGCCGAAATCGGCATGTCGGGCCGATTTGCCATCCCTCGGCCGTTTTGCGCGCCGTTTGAATGCGATCGAAGCGTGTTTGACGTCGGACTTGACGCCACCAGCCCGTTGCGGCTACATTTCCACCATGAAAGCGCTCATTCAGACCGGTTCCAGCCTGTCTGCGTGCGGACACGCACAGGCAGGCGGGCGGGTGCCCGTGCCGCATGAAAAGCGATTTCTTATCAATTACAGCTGCGGTGGACTGATTCACAACGGCAGGCTCATTTTGCCATACGCGATGAGTGATCAGTGTACCAGTTTTACCACATTTGAACTCGATCGTCTGCTGAAGGATCTCAGGCGCAACGGTTCG